>JAFPDR010000161.1 GCA_017389885.1 Kiritimatiellia bacterium | reverse complement strand
GCGGAAGAGCTCCGCCTCGTCCGATAGCGTTCCGCGCTGGTACTTGTCGGAATGCCATCCGCCGCCGTGGACCAGCAGGAGCTTCGGCGTCTCGGCCGAGACCGTGTCCGGAAGGTACAGGTCGCCGCGCTGCTGCGGCGCCGCGCCGTACGGCACGACAGTTCCCGCGGACGCGCAGACCGCCGCAAGCGCGGCGAACGCAAGAGTCGAATTTTTCATGGACGACATTTTACCAAAAACGTGGAGGTCTGGAAATATACGAAGGTATAGTTGAAAGTTGGAATGCCGATGAAATTGGGTCTTGGGGAATCACTGGTCGAAGAACGACGAGACGCGCTCCACAAGCTCGTCGGACGACACGACGGTGTGCACGGACGCGGGGATGGACTTCCTGAAAACCGCGCCGTAGTTCTTCGTGACGAGCCTCGGGTCCGTTACGACGACCACTCCGCGGTCCGCCTTGGTGCGTATGAGGCGTCCGAACCCCTGGCGGAAGCGAATCACGGCCTCGGGCAGCGTGTAGTCCCTGAACGGACTTCCCCCTTCGCGCTCGACCTTCTCGCCGCGCGCCTCTACCACGGGATCGCCCATCTGCGCGAAGGGAAGCCTCGCGATCACCACGCAGCTCAGCGCCTCTCCCGCGACATCTACGCCTTCCCAGAAAGACTGCGCTCCGAAGAGGACGATCTTGGCGCTTCCCTTGAGCGTCTGCGTCATCGACTCGCGCGAAAGGCCCTCGCCCTGGACGAGCAGGCGTATCCCGGCCTCGGAGAGCGGAACGGACGCGAGGTCCGCGACGGACTTCATCATCTCGTAGCTCGTGAACAGCACGAGCGCGCGTCCCTCCGTCGCCGCGAAGAGGTCCTTCATCATCGCCGCGAGCGCCGCGGCGTACGCGGGCGCGTCGGACGACGGGTCGGGAAGGCAGTCCGGGGCGACTACGAGGCACTGCCTGAAGTAGTCGAACGGCGATGCCGCCGTGAGGCATCGGTAGCGGCTGTCGGCCCGCGGTTCGCGGCCCGCGGCGTCGAAGAACCCGAGCCGCCTGCACATGTACTTGAAGTCGTTGCCTACCCTGAGAGTGGCAGACGACATGACGACCGAGTCCTTGAGGTCGTAGAGCAGCTTCCTTAGGTCGTCCGCGACCGAGAGCGGCGCGGCTACGAGCCGCACGTGGCGGCGGCGCTTCTCGAGCCTTACGCGCTCCGCCCAGTAGACGTGCGTATCCTTGTCCCCCGAAACGACGAAGTCCGCCTCGTTCGCGAACGAAACGAAGCTCTCCGCCATCCCGCCCACCTGCGTCGCGAGGTCGGCGAGGAAGTTCACCTCGCCAGGCGCGGCCGCGTCGTCGAGCGTGTCGCGCAGGTCGTGGAGGAGCGTCACCATCGCGGCGACTGCGTCGTCGAAGCGCGCGTGGGCGTCCTTCATGTCGAGCGGACCCCTGTAGCGGATTATGTCGCGCGTGTGGTCCGCGAGCACCTGCGCCTCCGCGAGGGAGAGCATCTCGTCCGCGGAATCGGTCACGCGCACGACGAGCGACGCGGCGTCCGAGAGGAGCCGCTGCACGTGCCTGCCGATGTCCGTCCCGGAGAGTATCCCCTTGGCGAGCTGGCGCTCCACCGAGGCGAGGATTCCGCCGGGCCTGCCGCGGCGGCCCTTTCCGCGGCGGACGAGCCGGTTGAGGAGCCGCGTGAGCGCGGGCATCGAGAACTCGCAGCTGAGGTATTCGGTGGCAATCGCCTCGAGGTTGTGGGCCTCGTCGAGGACGAGCCGTCCGTACGCGGGGAGGATCGTCGCGTTGCCGCCTGTCGCCTCCGCGAGGACGAGCGAGTGGTTCGCGACTATGAGGTCCGCCTCCGCCGCCTTCTTCCGCGCGCGGTAGACGAAGCAGCGCGAGTAGAACGGACACCTCCTGCCGCTGCATTCCTCGCCCGGGCAGGTGAGCAGGCTCCTCTGCAGCCCCTCGTAGCGGTCGAGGTCTCCGTCCGGAGTCGTGCGGAGCCAGTCGATGAAGTGCGGCATCTCGTCCTGCTCCTCCTTCGACATCGTCCAGAACCCGGCCGAGAAGAAGTCCCCCACCGCGCGCAGGCAGAGGTAGTTGGTCCGTCCCTTGAGGAGCGCGACCCTGAACTTCGCCGCGCGCTCGCCGAGCACCTTGAGCGCGCGGGGGATGTCGGAGCCGATGAGCTGGCTCTGCAGGTTGCGCGTGGCCGTCGAGATGACGACGGGCGTGTCGTTGGCTGCGGCCCAGAGGATGGACGGCACCAGGTACGCGAGCGACTTGCCGACGCCCGTGCCGGCCTCGATCATGAGGTGCTCGCGCGAGTTGAACGCGCGCACGACGGCGGAGAGCATGTCGATCTGCCCGGGACGCTCCTCGTATCCGTCCATCAGGCCGAGGGTCCCTCCCTTCCTGAGGTGCATCGCCGCCGACTCTGGGTCGAGCGGCGAGCAGTCCTCGTGCGTCGGCAGCGCGCGCGTGCGCGCGGCGCGGTCGATCTCCGGGAGGAACCCCGCCCAGTTGGGGTCGTCTATGAACTCCGCCGGCGTCATGCGGGAACGACGGACGCCCCGCTATGCCCTGCGGCCGGTGAGCCTGCGGATGAAGCCCTCGAGGTTTGCGGACTCCTCGAGCGTGATCACTCCGTCCGCCCTCGCGTCGTCGAGCGCCTTCCTGAACTCCTCCTGGCCTTCGATCTTGGCGAGCAGGTCGGAGAGCTGCGCGGCCTCCTTCTCGTCGATCTTCCCGTCCGCGAGGATAGCGTCCGCCATGTGCGCGAGCTGCGCGCCGAACGCCCTGTTGTTGACGCTCTGGGCGAACTTGCGGAACACCGCGGGCATGGCGCCTTCGGCGACCGCTCCCTTGACGACGAGCTTGAGGAAGAACAGCGTCGCGAGCATGAGCAGCACCGCGAGCGGAAGCGCCACCCACGCCGAGCCCACGAACGGCGCCACGATGTAGGCGACGAACGAGACGGCCGCGACGGTGAGCGCGTACGGAAGCTGCGTGTTGACGTGCACGATGTGGTTGCACTGCGCTCCCGCGGACGCCATGATCGTCGTGTCGGAGATCGGCGAGCAGTGGTCGCCGCAGACGGCTCCCGCCATGCAGGCGGAGACGGCGATGATCGTCATGGACGAGCCCGGGATCGCGGCGAGGACGATCGGGATGAGTATGCCGAACGTGCCCCAGCTCGTGCCGGTCGAGAACGCGAGGATGATCGCGATGACGAAGATGATCGCAGGGAGGAAGTTCCACAGGCCCGCGGCGGGTCCGCTGATGATGTCGGAGATGAAGACCTTCGCGCCGAGCGAGTCGGTCATGGCCTTGAGCGTCCACGCGCAGCAGAGGATCATGATCGCGGGGACCATCGCCTTGAAGCCCTCGGGGAACGCGTCCATGCAG
Source organism: Kiritimatiellia bacterium (assembly GCA_017389885.1). The sequence continues at coordinate 1,287 of JAFPDR010000161.1, read as the reverse complement.
TCGCGGAACGAGATGACGCGGCGGCAGAGGTAGAACGCCACCGCGAAGACGATTGCGGCGATCGAGCCGAGGGCGAGGCCGACGGACGCGTCGGAGTCGGAGAACGCCTTCACGAAGTCGCCCGAGTTGTCGCCGCCGAAGTATCCGCCCGAGTAGATCATGCCGACCATGCAGCACGCGATGAGGACAAGCACCGGGATGACGAGGTCGATGACGCGTCCGCGTTCGTTCTTTGCGAGCGCCTCGGTGGCGTCCTCGATCGCGCCGAGGTCCGGCTCGCCGGCGGAGGTGGCCGCCTCGTGGCGCTTCATCGGGCCGAAGTCGAACTTCATGAACGCGAACGCGAACATGGCGACGATCGTGAGGATCGCGTAGAAGTTGTAGGGGATCGCGCTGATGAAGAGCGAGAAGCCGCTCTCCGCGCCTGCGCCCTTGGCGAAGCCCGCGACCGCGGCCGCCCAGCTCGAGATGGGCGCGATGATGCAGATTGGCGCCGCCGTCGCGTCGATGAGGTACGCGAGCTTGGCGCGCGAGACCCTCTTCGCGTCCGTGACCGGACGCATCACGCTGCCGACCGTTGTTCAGTGCCGTCATAGCTTCCATACCAGTCTTGGCACCATTCCAATGCGTTCCCACTCATGTCATAAAGCCCTAATTCATTTGGCAATTTTGTGGCAACAGGAAAAGTGCCATAATAACTGCTATACGTAGAATTAGAATAATACCATGCTACTTCATTAATATCATTACTGCCAGCGTATTTATATCCATGGGTTTTATTGCCCCCGCTTGCAGCATACTCCCACTCTGCTTCGGTTGGCAGACGGAATGATTGTCCTGTCAATTCATTCAATTTAGCGATAAACTCTTGACAGTCATACCAACTGATACCAGACACGGGTCGATTTGGATCACCTTGAAACGAGGCAGGAGTAGGGTTGCTCCCCATTACAGCTACCCACAACTCCTGAGTCACTTCGGTCTCTCCAATGAGATAGTCTGATAGATTAACCTTGTGAGCAGGCTTCTCATTGTCCTGAACATCGCCGTCTTGTTCGGTAGTTGCTCCCATTGTAAAGGACCCACCTTTAACGGCAATCATTTTAAATGTTACTCCGTTAACTGTAGAAGTCTTACTAGCTGATAACGGGAAAAGTATCAAGTCAATGATTGTATTGACATCGGCAATATTGATTTCACCGTCGCTGTTAACATCGGCCCTCTCTATGGCACGATTGGAAATGATGGCATCAATAACGGCATTGACATCGGCAATATTCACCTCGC
>JAFPDR010000160.1 GCA_017389885.1 Kiritimatiellia bacterium | reverse complement strand
TCCGCGGACGTCCGGCACGATGCAGTAGCTGCAGCGGTTGTCGCATCCGAGAAGAATCGTGACGAACGCCTGCCATCCGCCCTCGACGTGGGCGTCCATGCATTCAGGAACCATGTCCTCGCCGAGTTCGAGGCGCGGATACCGCCCTTCCTCGAGAATCCTCGGGATGAGGCCGAAGGCGCGAGGGCCGACGGCGAAGTCGAGCTTCGGAAGGCGCTTGAAGACGTCCGCCCCGAGCCGCTTCACGGCGCATCCCATTAGTCCGACGACCTTCTTCGCGGCGATGAGGTTCCCGGCCTTGCCGATGGCCTTCTCCTCGGCCTTCTGGCGGACGGTGCAGCTGTTGACGATCACGAGATCCGCATCTTCCTCGCTTTCCGCGCGGACGTGTCCCGCGGCGACGAGGAGCGCCTCGACCGCCTCGCTTTCGCGGACGTTCATCTGGCACCCGTAGGTGTGTATGCGGAATTTCATGCCCACCCTGCCGCCGCGCTTCGTGTCGCGCGGACGGCGCAAAGCCGCGTCACTCGCCGAACACGCAGTCGAGCGCGTCGGAGATCATGTCGACGACTTCGTCTTCAAGGGTCTCCGCCTTGAGGACGAGCGGCGGAAGGAACCTGACGACGTTGCTGCCGGCGGTGAGGGCTAGCACGCCCTGCGCCTGGAGCGCTTCGACGACCTCTCCCGCGTCCGCATCGACGACAAGCCCGAGCATGAGGCCCTTTCCGCGGACCTCGAGGACCTTGTCGTACTTGTCGACGAAGCTCTGCAGCGCCTCGCGGAAGAGAGCGCCGACTTCGGCGACGTGGTCGAGCAGCTTCTCGCCCTCGATGACGTCGATCACGGCGAGGGCCGCGGCGGCGGCGACGGGGTTGCCTCCGAACGTGGAGGCGTGGCTCGGCGCCGCAAGGACGTCGGCGAGCTTCGCGTTCGAGACGAGCGCGCCGAGGGGGAGGCCTCCGCCGAGCGCCTTGGCGCACGTGAAGAGGTCGGGCTTGACGTCGTAGCCCTGCCACGCGAACCACGTTCCGGTGCGGCCCATCCCGGCCTGCACCTCGTCGCAGATCATGAGGAGGTTCCTCTCGTCGCAGAGCGCGCGGACGCCCTTGATGAACTCGTCGGTCGCGGGAGTGACGCCGCCTTCGCCCTGGACCGCCTCGAGCATGACGGCGACGGTCTTGTCGTTTATCGCGGCCTTGACGGACTCGAGGTCGTTGTAGTCTGCGTACGCGAAGCCGACGGGGAGCGGGTCAAAGCCCTCCTGGCACCACGCCTGCGCAGTCGCGGCGAGGGTCGCGAGCGTGCGGCCGTGGAAGCCCTGGCGGAAGGTGACGATCTCGTAGCGTCCGCCGTTCGCCGCGCCCCACTTGCGCGCGAGCTTGATGGCCGCCTCGTTGGCCTCCGCGCCGGAGTTGCAGAAGAAGACCTTCCCGCCGAGACCGGAGAGCTCGACGAGCTTCTGCGCGAGGCGCGTCGCGGGCTCGTTCACGAAGAGGTTGGAGCAGTGGGTCATCGCCGCGGCCTGGTCCTGTATGGCCTTGACGACCTTGGGATGCGAATAGCCGACGGCCTGCACGCCGATTCCGCTCGTGAAGTCGTAGAGCGGACGGTTGTCGATGTCTCTCACCGTGACGCCCTTGCCGCTGGCGAGGACAAGCGAAGGCCTGTACGTCGGCATGACGTTCGCCTTGTAGATGTCGAGGATTTCCTGGGATTTGCTGCTCATTCCGTTATCTCCGTTCCCACGCCTTCACGCGTGAATATTTCCAAAAGAAGCGAGTGCGCCATGCGCCCGTCGACGAGATGGACCTTCTTCACCCCCGCCCTTATCGCGTCCGCGCAGCTTTCGATCTTCGGCAGCATCCCGCCGGAGATCACGCCGTCGGCCTTGAGGGTCTCGACGTCGCCGAGGTGGAGGGTTGAGAAGAGGGTCGAGGGATCCGCCGGGTCCTTGAGAAGCCCGGGCACGTCCGAGACGAGCGCGAACTTGCGGACCTTCAGCGCCTTCGCGAGCGCCGCCGCGGCGAAGTCGGCGTTGACGTTGTAGAGGTGGTTGTCTTCCACGCCGGTGCCGAGCGGCGTCACGACGGGGATTATCCCCGCGTCGAGCATCTCGACGACCGCGCGCGCGTCGGCCTTCACGACCTCGCCGACATAGCCGCGGTCCGGCTCGGTTATCCTGCGCGCGGCGAAGAGCCAGTTGCCGTGGAGCGGACGCGCGTTGGCGCCGCGGACCTGCAGCCTGCGCACGAGGTCGGGGTTCACGACGTTGTTGAGGGTGCGGCGGACGATCTCCATCGTCTGCTCGTCAGTGACTCTGAGCCCTTCCACGAACTTGGGCTCGTGCCCAGACTCCTTGATCGCCTTCGAAATCGCCTTGCCCCCGCCGTGGACGATGACGACCTTCATGCCGACGGCGCGCATGAACGCCACGTCGTCCATAAGCGACTCGAGGTTGGACTCCACCTCCATCACGGACCCGCCGAGCTTCACGAGCACGACCGATCCGCGGAAGTCCTGAATATAGGGCAAAGCCTCGGTTAGGACCGAAGCCTTGGCCACTGCTGTGTCCATAGTGTCCATTGAAGGGTATAGTATACCATAATTCGCGGCCGGAGGGGGAAAAAACGTCGAGAATTCACTCGGCGTCCGGGTCTACGCGGCGGCGGGAGGCCTTGATCTCGGAATGCGCGTGCTTGTCGGCGAGCATCTTCTGCTTCTGCCGGCGGCTGCGGCGGCGCTTCTGG
>JAFPDR010000159.1 GCA_017389885.1 Kiritimatiellia bacterium | reverse complement strand
CGGAGAACGAAAGCGAAAACGGATAACCCTCCGTGTCCGTATCAAGCTCGCGCGTCGCGCTCGCAGCCTGCGCGACGGCCCCCAAAAGCTGCTGGAAGTGCCGAGAGCGAAGTTCCGGCAGCATCTCCGCATAGCGCTTCCTCGAAGTCCCCGCGGCATACCCCCAGCGCTCGAGGTTGTAGTCGAGATCGACCGCCCCGTTCTCCCGCACCGCGAAGTTAAGTTCCTCTTCTTCCTTTGCGCTGAGTTTGACATCCGGCACCGCGACGGCACCGAAGTCTCCCGTCTGCGGATCCAGGAACAGAGAGCCGTTGAAAGCCGTCGCGCCGAGCGGCGTGTACTCGTTCTCCGCACCGAGGAAATACGTCGTCGTCTCTCCGCCCCACCAGAGGAATCCGCCAGTCCTCACTCGGACACGGCAGAGCGCGTACTTGAAGCGCGCGACGTTCGGACTGTCGAAAACGTCACGCACGACGAGCTCCGGCTCCATCTGCGCCGTGTCGCCCGCGAAGACGATGTCCGCGTCGTATCCCGCGCCCTTGAGAAGCGCACAGAGAGTCCGAATGTACCCGACGCGCGTCGCATACCGCTCCTTCAGGACGGTCTTAGGATCGACGATATGGTCCTCGAGCCGAATCTCGCCGAACGCGGGGCCGACGCGGCGGATGTGCCGCGCCATCCAGTCGCGGATGCGCAGGAGGTCCGAGGGCTTCTCCTGCGTCGACGGAGAGGTGAAGTCCTCGGCGAGGATCTCGGACGGGTCGAGCGGCTCCGGGTCTATCGCGCGGTACCGCCCGGCGGCGGACTTGAAGTCGCCGCGCGATTCGGTGCGGTGGTCGCGCCAGAGCTGGCCCGGCGGAAGCATCGGCTCGTCCGCAAGCAACTTCGGTTTCACCACCTCGCGCTTCCAGTCGCCGATGCGCACCGAGAGGAAGTCCGTCGGAGTGAACGTGTCGAAGTAGAACGTCGCGTAGAACGGCATCGGCGAGTTGGTCACGGTCGTGACGACTGTGTAGGAGACAAAGCTCCCGACTTCGACGGACGGGAGATTCACGACGAGTTCCTTCGACGCGGGGTAGCGAGGGGCGGACGCGACCCAGTCCGCGTCGAGTACGTTCGTCTCCTTCTCCCCCGCGAACACGACCTGTCCGTTCCTGTTCGAGACGGACGCCGAAACGAGCTCGACGTTCTTCCACGTCGGATTGTACGAGAACTTGAGCTCAGCGGCGTTTTTCTTTCCGTCGTAGGTGAGGATCTCCTTCACTACGGTGTTCGTGGAGACCCACGAGAAGCTGTCCGTCAGGTCGTAGGTGAGCGTGCGCGAGACGATGCGCTCGTTCGCGTTCGCGAGGCGGTTCTTCGCGAAGGCGGGCTTCGCGCGCTCCGCCTTCTCGACGCGCTTGATCTTCTCGCGAAGCTCCAAATATTCCTCCGGCGAGAACTCGACCGCGCCGATCGAGAGCCGGCGCGAGAAGACAAGCGTGTCGCCGCCGCGGGAGAAGGAGCGCGAGAACGAGTAGCCGCCGTCGATCGTCTCGTCCGCCGGAAGCGACACCGTCTCGCCTACCGCTCCGCCGAGGTCGATCTCGAGGCGCTCTTCGGTGGAGGCGGTGGAGGAAAGCTTCAGCGGATACTTCCTCTGCTCGAGCGCGGTGCGTCCCTCGAGAAGCCAGTTCGCCGTGCCGAGCGCGGCGGAGAGCGTCGGGACGGACATCTCGTCGCGCGTCTCGCCCTTCAAGATCGCCTCCGGGAACTTGACGAGGATCTCCGCCTTCAGCTCGGACGCGGTGTCCTGCAGGTCCTTCGGGCTTATCTCGCAGCGCAGAAGCTCCGCACCGGACGCGACGCCCGTCGCGACCTTCTCGAAGAAGTCGCGCCTCTCTTCCGGCTTCAGCGAAAGGAGATGGCGGCGGTAGGCGTTGTCGTTGAGTCCGCGGAAGGCGAGCGAATACTCGACGAGGAGCGATCCGTCCTTCGCGAGGCGTCCCTTTCCGGACACCACAACGGCGTTCTTCTCGGGCGGGACGACGGGAGAGGTGCGCAGCATATCGCCCTCCGGCGTCGCCACGAGGTACGAGCAGTCGCTCAGGTACGACGGCAGCAGGTCGCGGCTCGACTCGTCCGTCGGGTCCATGAGCACATATTCTCCGTCCACCTTCGCGGCGGCGATGGCGTGGTTGAAGAACGGAGACGGCACCTCTTCGTCCATCTTCGCGCGGCCAGCGCTGATGAGGACGGGGTACGCCTCGAATCCGGCGATCCTGAGCATCGCGACGAGAAGCGCGGCCTTGTCGCGGCAGACTCCGTAGCGGTTGTCGAAGGTGAGCGACACGTCGTGCGGCGCGTAGCCAGGCGAGGTGTCCTCCATCGTGAGGCCCATGTAGCGGACCTCCTGCGACACGAACTTGTAGATCGCCTTGACGAGGTCGAGGCTGGCGGCTTGAGTGTCGCGGTTCGTCGCGCGGACGATCTCCTCGACTTTGTTGGACATCGCGGCGTTGGTCTTCTCGAGGTGGGGAAGCGATAGCTCCCAGTACCACTTCGAGAGCTGCGGCCAGCTCTCCGCCGTCGAGACGCGCAGGTGCTGGCCCTGCGTCCAGAACGGAGGCATCGACGGCTCGGGGAACATCTGAGGCGAGTCCTTCGCCGTCCAGGTGTAGACGACGCGCTCTCCGTTGGTGACGACAGAGGACTCCATGTTGCCGAGCGGATGGCGCACGGCGATGTTCCTGAGCGGACGCGACAGGGGTCCGTCGATCTTCACGGACGTGCGGACGATCGGGTCCGTCGACTCGAAAAGGTCTATGTCCGCCCACTGGTCCTTCACCCGGCTCTTCGTCGCCTCGCGGCGCGTTATGACGTGGCGCGTCTCGCCGACCTTGAGCCCTGGGACGGCGCACGACAGCGTCTTGTCGAGCGGATCGTATATGTTCATCGACGAGGCGGAGTTGTCCGTCGCCTCCTTGAGCGTCTTCGCGAAGTCGACTGCGCGCGCCTTGCCGTCCGCGCCGATGATCTCGACGAGGACGATCTCGCCCTTTCCGTACCGGAGCGAGTAGTCGAGCGATATGGTCGACAGCGCGCGGCGTCCCTTCTCGGTGAGCGCCTTGACCCATTCCTCGTCCGTGGTGACGTATGTTCCGTCCGCCTGGTAGACCGTCTCGATGCGGTCGTCGACTATGACGGTGTCCGCGTCGGGATACCTCTCGGACGTCAGTTCATCTGCGGCTCCCCTGGCTGCGCACAGCAGCGCCAGGCCGGCGACGATTCCGCGCGTCATGCCGTGCACCTCAGTCGCCGAAGGGGTTGCCGGAGGAGGGGCCGAGCGCGCGCAGGTACACGAAGAAGCCGACGCTCCAGTCGTGGTCGTAGCGCGAGCCGTCGATGCGCGTGTAGTCGTTCTCGTACGACGCGCTGAAGCGGAAGCCGAGGCAGTCGGTGCGGAAGTCTATCCAGGCGCCGACTTCGTCGAACTCCCCTTCGCGGCAGTCCCAGCGGATGTATGGGCTCCACACGACGGCGTCGCACAGCTCGTGCTCGAAGCCGACCTCGACGAACTGGTAGTTCGCCCAGTTGAAGTCGTCGCGGCGCATCGTGGTCCTGTCGTAGGGCGAGGAGGCGTAGTCCCAGCGGCGGTGGTTGCGTCCCCAGTAGGAGGCGTAGTAGCTGAACTTGTCGGTGAGCCTGTGGTCCCACCTCAGGCTGCCGTACGCGAGCTCGTCGTTCTCCGTGTCGTACTCGACGCGCCCGGTGAGCGTTGTTCCGACCGAGGGGGCCCACCTCGCCCTCACTCCGGGTACGAACATCGGGTCGTCCTCGCCGTAGTTCGGATCCTCCGCGTTCCTGACGAGGCGGCTGAACTTGTTCCCGGGAGTGTAGGACGTGTCG
>JAFPDR010000158.1 GCA_017389885.1 Kiritimatiellia bacterium | reverse complement strand
GGCCCTTGAAGAAGTCGTTCTTCTCCTCGCTGTAGGTGTACTCGCCGACCGCGCCCGTCTCGTCGGCCGCGATGAGCGTATCGACGAACAGGAACGGCGAACGGTGCGGAAGAAGCTCGATGCCGGGCTTGTTGTAGACGTTCTTAAACTGAGGTATTTCCATAATCACGCCTCCGCTTTCTTGAAGACGAGGATGCCATTGTGGCCGCCGAAGCCGAGCGACGAGCTCAGCGCCACGCGGATGTTGCGCGCGACGCCCGTGTTCGGCGTGTAGTTGAGGTCGAGCTCCGGATCGGGGTTCTCGTAGTTGATCGTCGCGGGGCAGTAGCCCTCCTTGACCGCCAGCGCCGTGAGCGCCGCCTCGATCGCGCCCGTCGCGCCCAGGCAGTGGCCGTGGAACGGCTTCGTGGAGGAGATGTTGATCTTCTTCGCGCCCTCCTCGCCGAAGACGCGCTTGAACGCGTTCGTCTCCATCTGGTCGTTGAGGTGCGTCGAGGTTCCGTGCGCGTTGATGTAGCCGACAGTCGACTTGTCCGTGACGCCTGCGTCCTTAAGCGCGATCTCGATGGCCCTGACCGCCCCGTCCGCGGAGGGATCGGGCGCCGTGATGTGGTACGCGTCGCAAGTCGCGCCGTATCCGGCGAGCTCGGCGTACACCTTCGCGCCGCGCGCCTTCGCGTGCTCCTCGGACTCAAGGACCAGGATTGCCGCGCCCTCGCCCATGACGAATCCGTCGCGGTCCTGGTTGAACGGACGGCACGCCTTCTCCGGAGTGTCGTTGAAGTGGGTGGAGAGGGCCTTCTCCTTCATGAATCCGCCGACGGTGAACTCGATGATGACGGCCTCGCTTCCGCCCGCCACCACGACGTCGGCGCGTCCGGCGCGGATGAGGTCCATCGCGAAGCCGAGCGCGTCGGTGGAGGACGCGCAGGCCGTGGTGACGACCTGGCACGGACCCTTCGCGCCGAGCGCGATGGCGATGTTTCCTGCACCCTCGTTGGCGATTAGCTCGGGGATGGCGAGGGGCGAGAGACGGTCCGGACCCTTGTCGAAGAGCGTCTTGAACGACTGCTCCGTCACCTCGAGTCCGCCGATGCCGACGCCGAGGATGGTCGCGACGCGGTCCATGTCCGGCTTCTTCTCGTCGGTGAATCCGGCGTCCTTCCAGGCTTCATTCGCGGTGGCGACGGCGTACTGCGAGAAGAGCGCCATGTGGCGCGCCTCGCGCTTGTCGAGGAGTCCGCCTCCGATCGCCCATTCGTCGAAGCCCTTGACTTCCGCCGCGACCTGGCATGTGCAGCGCGAGGCGTCGAACTTCGTGATCTTGCCGACTCCCGGCTTTCCGGCCTTGATGTTCTCCCAGGAAGCGTCGCGTCCGTTGCCCACGGCCGTCACCATTCCGATTCCCGTAATCATCACTTTCTTCATCGTTCTTCTCCTGTTTTAAATCTTAGTTCTAAGCCCCTTGAATTGCCTCACAGCTCCGGCCACACGCAGTACGTGCCGCCGTAGGTGAGTCCCGCGCCGAAGCCGACCATGACGATCTTCATCCCGTCCTTCAGCTCGCCGGCGCGAACGGCCTGGTCGAGCGAGATCGGCACGGACGCCGCGGAGGTGTTCGCCGTCGTCTCGAGGTTGAGCCAGAACTTGTCGAGCGGAAGCTTCATGCGCCTCGCGGTGGCCTCGATGATGCGTCCGTTCGCCTGGTGCGCGAACACGCGGTCAAGCGCGCCGGGAGTCGTGCCGAGCTTCTCGCAGAGGTCTCCAACGACCTTGGAGAGCTTGCGGACCGCGAACGCGAAGACGTCGTGCCCCTGGAGCGTGAGCTGCGAAAGCTGCGGCTCCGGCTTGAGCGGAATGCCGGTGACGGGGTCGAGCGGAAGCGCCACGCGCGTTCCGCCGGTGCGCATGATGAAGTTCTGCCCCTTCCCGTCCGCCCCGAGTATCGTGTGCGCGGCGGTCTTCGTGGATGCGACTCCGGGCGCCTCGTCGTTGCCCAGGACAACCGCGCCCGCGCCGTCTCCGAAGAGGATGCACGACGAGCGGTCGGTCCAGTCGAGGATGCGCGTCAGGCACTCCGCGCCGATGACGAGCGCCTTCTTGTCGGGGTAGAAGTTGACGAATCCGCGCGCCTGCTCGAGCGCGTAGATGAAGCCCGCGCACGCCGCCTGCAGGTCGAAGGCGCCCGCGTTGACGCATCCGAGCATGTCCTGCACGACGCAGGCCGTGGACGGGAACGTGGCGTAGTCGGGCGTGGAGGTCGCGAGGACGATGAGCCCTATCTCCTCGGGGGCGACCTTGGCCATCTCGAGCGCGGCCTTTGCGGCCTTCGCGCCCATCGTGGACGTGGTCTCGCCCTCCTCGGCGACGTGCCGGGCGTGGATGCCCGTGTGCGAATAAATCCACTCGTCGCTCGTGTCGAGAGCGGCGGCAATGTCGTCGTTCGTGACGACCTTAGGCGGCAGGTAGCTGCCGGTTCCAAGTATGCGAATGCCCATAACTTTCCCTTATCTGGCTTTGAAATGACTATTATAGCAAAAAT
>JAFPDR010000157.1 GCA_017389885.1 Kiritimatiellia bacterium | reverse complement strand
TGTTCTGGGCGCCGAAGTTCGCCGCCGAGAAATTTGCGATAGGCGTCGGAGAGGCGGGCAAGGGCGTCATGCTGTGGCACCACCTGTTCGCGTTCGCCGCGATTCTCGCCGGCGGAATAACGACGGACCATTTCGTGAAGAAGATGCCGCGCTTCCGACTCGGCTTCCAGTCCGTCGCCCTTCTCTGCGGCGCGCCGGCGCTCCTCTGGATCGGGCTCGCGCCGTCCTTCGCATCGCTGCTCGTGGCCGCAAGCGCCTACGGCGTGTTCCGCGGATTCTTCGAGGTGAACACCCACGCATCCCTCTTCGACGTCGTCGCCCCGGATCACAGATCCAGCGCCGTCGGACTCCTCAACATGATAGCGTTCTTCTTCGGCGGACTTTCCGGCGTCGCAATGGGCGCCCTTTCCCAGCGCTGGGGCGTTCGCGGATTCGAGATCGGCTTCGGGATCATGGCCGCGGCGTATGCGCTCGGCGCGGCGCTCATGGCCTTCAGCTTCTTCTTCACGTTCAGAAAAAACCGTGTCGTAGAATAATCATGCTATCAATGTAATTGCACAATAACCATGTCAAAACTGTTCAACCATGTAGAACATGCAGAACGTGTAGAAACCCCTACACGATCTACACGACTAAAAACTTTAAACTTCAAACATCAAACTTCAAACATCAGCCTTTGAACCGCAATGAAAATCAAATCCATCAAGACATTCGCCATCGACTGCTTCCGCACGAACTGGGTGTTCGTGAAGGTTCTCACCGACGAGGGAATCGAGGGCATCGGAGAGGGAACTCTCGAATACAAGGAGAACGCGCTCCTCGGTGCAATAGCCGACCTCGAGCATGCGCTCGTCGGGAAGGATCCGTTCGACACCGAATGGATATTCCACGAGAACTACCGCGACGCCTACTGGCGCGGCGGCGCGGTGCTGATGAGCGCGCTCTCCGCCATCGACATGGCGCTCTGGGACATCAAGGGCAAGGCGCTGAACCTCCCCGTCTGGAAGCTCCTCGGCGGCAAGTGCCGCGAAGGCGTTCCGTGCTATGCGAACTGCTGGTTCTCCGGCGCGAAGGAGCCGGAGGAGTTCGCCGCAAAGGCGACGGCGGCGGTCGAGGCGGGCTTCAGGGGACTCAAGTGGGATCCCTTCGGAAAGAACTACCGGCAGCTCCCGCCAGAGGACTTCAAGAAGGCGATGAAGTGCATAGCGGCGGTCAAGGCGGCGACGGAAGGAAAGGCGGAAATCCTCATCGAATGCCACGGACGCTTCGACGTGCCGACGGCGCTCCGCGTCTGCCACGCGCTCGAGGAATTCTCGCCCTACTGGGTGGAGGAGCCCGTCATACCCGACACGATGCGCGCGCTCGCCGACGTCCGCTCGCGCGTCCGCGTGCCGATCGCCTGCGGCGAAAGGCTCTACACGACGCAGCAGATCCTCGACGCAATAGAGCTCCGCGCCTGCGACTACCTGCAGCCGGACTCGTCTCATGCGGGCGGACTCACCGGCATGAAGCAGATCGCCGCCATCTGCGACGCACACCACATCCCCTTCTGCGCCCACAATCCATCAGGCCCCGTCGCCAACGCCGTCACGCTTGCGCTCGGCGTCTCGACGCCCGGATACTGCATCCACGAGACGCTGTTCGACGACGTGCCGTGGCGGAAGGACGTGATCGACGAGGATGTGCGCTTTGCGGACGGCCTAATGTATCCCTCCGACCGCCCGGGGCTAGGCATCGCGCTGAACGAAAAGGCCGCCGCCGCGCATCCGAAGGCCGACCACTGGCTGCGCCACTATGTCGGGACACTCACGGACATTCGTCCGCCGGACAGCGTGAAGTACTACCACGCGTAGGCGCCGCGCGCCTACGACTTGCGCGGACCGTAGACCGGCGCGAGCGCGTCGTGGATGCGGCGGTAGCAGGTGAAGAGGTGGTCGTACTTCACCGCCGCGGCCGGGTCCGGATCGATCCTGCGGTCGACGTGCAGGCACTTCGCGACGGCGCTCCTAACGTCGGGGAAGAGTCCGATCCCCACGCCCGCGAGGAGGCACGCGCCGAAGCTCGCGTCGCCCGGCGTCGGAACGGCGACGGAGCAGTTGAAGACGTTCGCGACGATCTCGCCCCAGAGACGCGAGCGCGCGCCGCCGCCGATGAGGAAGATGCGCTTCACCGGAAGCCGCATCTCCTCGAGCGTGCGGTAGCAGTCGCGGAGCGAAAACGCGACGCCCTCCATAAGCGCGCGCGCGAAGTCGCCCCTAGTCGACGAGATCGACACGCCCGTGAAGGAGGCACGTAAGTTCGAGTCCCAGTAAGGGCACCTCTCGCCCTGGAGATAGGGATGGAAGAACACGCCGTTCGCGCCGATTGGCGAAGACCCGGCCTCCTGGTCGATAAGGGAATAGAGGTTTCCCACGCCGGAACTTTCAACTTGCGGCGCGTAGAACGCGTCGCGCAGCCACCGCATGCACAGCGCCGCGGCGTTCGTCGCGGAAACCGAATACCACATCCCGGGCACGATGTGCGAGTAGGTGAGCGTCTTCGGATGCGGATGCGCCTCTGCGGTCATCGAGTTGACGTTCCCCGCAGTCGCGAGCTTGATGATGAGATCGCCCGGCTCCACCGCCCCCGCGCCGTAGTCCTCCACCGCGCTGTCAGAGGAGCCGCAGACGACCGGCGTTCCCTCGGGAAGCCCCGTGAACGCCGCCGCCTCGCGCGTCACGCGACCTGCGACGTCGGTCGGCTCTATGAGGCGGGGGAGGCTGTCCGGTCGCAGACCGGACAGCAGGACAAGATCGTCGTCCCACTTCCCCTTCGCCATGTCGAAGAAGAGAGTGCCCTGCGCCTCGATGCGGTCGGTAGCGGCCTCGCCCGTGAGCAGGTAGCGCACGTAGTCCTTCACGAAAAGGACGTGCTCCGTCTTCGCGAGCGACTCCGGCTCGTTCGCCTTGAGCCACATCATCTGCGGCAGGGTCCACGTCGGCGCCGGCATCTGGTAGCACGTCGAGAACACCTTCTCGCCCCAGCCCGCCCTCAGCGCCTCGCACTCCACCGTCGCGCGCTGGTCGGTCCACATGATCGTGCGGCGCACGGGACGGTAGCCGCCGTCGAGAAGGACTGCGTTGTGCGTCGAGCCGTCGAGCGCGCACGCGGCGACGGACTTGAGGTCCACGCCCTTCGCCGCAAGCTTCTCGAGCGAGCTCCTGAGCGCGTTCCACCAGTCCGACGGATCCTGCTCGCTCCATCCCGGACGGTCGTGGTGCGTCGGGAACTCCGTCGACGCCTCGCCCGCGAACGAGCCGTCCTCGCCTATGGCGGTCACCTTGCAGCCGCCGGTTCCGTAGTCTATTCCCAAAAGAAGTTTCATCCTCGATTCCTTG
>JAFPDR010000156.1 GCA_017389885.1 Kiritimatiellia bacterium | reverse complement strand
CGGACGCGCAGCGGCGATCGCGCCCGCCATGAAAAGCGACGCCGCGAGCGCGAGCGCAACGGGGCGAATCGTCGCGGAAAGTCCGAGCGAGCCGTTCTTCCTGATCGCAAGGACGACGAGCAGGACGCACCCCGCGAACGCGCAGACGACCGTGGACGCGGCGAGCCCGACGTGCCGCCACTCGACGGGCAGGAGCCACACCGCGAGGATGTTCAGCACGGCGTTCATCACGACCGTCGCGACGGAAACCCTCAGCGGCGTCTTCATGTCGTTCTGCGCCTGGAACCACGGAACGAGCGTCTTCTGGAAGCCGAAGAAACCGAGTCCGACCGCGTACACCGCAAGCGCGCGCGACACGCGCACCGTAGCGGTCTCGTCGAAAGCACCGCCCTGGTAGATGACGGACGTTATCTCCGGCGCGAGGACGAAGAGCCCCGCCGCCGCGGGAACCATGACGAACATGAGCGACCTTACGGACGACGCAAGCGCCTCGCGCGCGCCGTCTACGTCGCCTTTGGCGAAGAGCCCGGCGAACGTCGGCAGAAGCACCGTCCCGAACGCGACGCCGATCACGCCGAGCGGAAGGTCCATGAGACGCTCGGCGTATCCGATCACCCCCGCTGCCCATCCGCTCGCGAGCTGCGCGAGGACCTGGTCGAGCATGTAGTTTATCTGTATCGCGCCCGCGCCGAGCGCCGCGATGCCGAGGTTCTTCCAGACGAGGACGACCTTGGAGTCGCCCCATCCGGAGAAGGACAGCTTCGGCGTGACGCCCGCCTTGTGCATGCACCACAGCATGAACGCCATCTGCGCCGCGCCCGCGACGAGGATCGCCATCGCCACGCGGTGGACGCGCTGGTCGAGGCGCATCTCCGGGAAGAACGATATCCACGCGAGGATGCCGATCCAGAAAAAGTTGAGGAGGCACGGCATGAAGCTGGACGCCTTGAAGCGTCCAAGCGCGTTGAGGACCCCCATCCCGAATGCAGCGCCGCAGATGAAGATCATGTACGGGAGCAGCGTCTTGACGAGGCGTATCGTTATCAGCAGCCGCTTGGTGTCCCTAAGCCCGAGCGCGTCGCGGAAATGCACCGCGGCCTCGAGTCCGCCCATGCATAGGACGACTATCGCCCCGAGCATCAGCAGCACCATCGTCATCACGGAGCGCGCGAGCCGGGCCGCGCGCTCCATCGAGCCTGCCTCCGCCTCGCCCTTGAAGACCGGAACGAACGCCGCCGTGAGCGCGCCCTCCCCGAAGAGCTTGCGCGCCATGTTGGGGATAGCAAACGCCAGGGTGAACGCCGCCTGCTCGATGCCTGCGCCGATCAGCCGGGACTGGAGCATCTCCCGCGCGAGCCCGAGCACGCGCGAGAGCATCGTGAACGCCCCGACGGTAAAAACATTCTTAATGGTGCTAGTCCCCTTGCTCATTTCGCTTCGCTCCATTCACCAGGGGACTCGCGTCAGCCTCCTTAGGCTATCGTCTTCGCGACGTTGTAGACGTTCTCCGGCGTGAAGCCGAACTTCACGGAGAGCGTCTGGTACGGAGCGGACGCGCCGAAGTGGTCGAGCGTGACGAACGCCGTGGTGCGGAAGTCGAGCCTGAAGCGGTCGAGTCCGTACCTCACCCCCGCCTCGACGATGACGCGGCGCTTCATCTCCTGCGGCATCACCGAGCAGCGGTACTCCGGCGTCGTCTCGAGGTAGAAGCGCTCGATGCACGGGAAGCTCGCGACCCTCACGCCGCGTCCCTCCGCCGCGAGGCGCTTGGCCGCCTCGACGCAGATCGACACTTCGGACCCGGTCGCGATGAAGAGGATCGTCTCGGAGTCCTGCTTCCCGGACTGGTATACGACATATCCGCCCTTCTCGACGCCCTCGGGCGTGACGCCCTCGAGGATCGGGAGGTTCTGGCGCGTCGTGAGGATGCAGCTCGGGCCGTCCGTGCGCATGAGCATCTCGACCCACGCGTAGGCCGTCTCGTTCGCGTCCGCCGGACGCCACGTGCGGACGTTCGGCATGGACCTGAGGCTGGCGAGCTGCTCGACCGGCTCGTGCGTCGGACCGTCCTCTCCGACGCAGTAGCTGTCGTGCGAGAAGACGAAGATGGACGGAAGCTCCATGAGCGCCGCGAGGCGGATCGCCGGCTTGCAGTAGTCGGAGAACACGAAGAACGTCGCGCCGTATCCGCGCAGCGTGCCGTCGAACGCGGTGATTCCGTTGACGATCGCCGTCATCGCGAGCTCGCGGATGCCGAAGTGGTAGTTCCTGCCGGCGAACTCCCCGGGTGCGACATCGCCGAGCCCCTTGAGGTAGGTCTTGTTCGACGGCGCGAGGTCCGCGCTTCCGCCGACGAGTCCCGGGAACACCTGCGCGAGCGCGTTCATGATCGTGCCGCAGGCGCCGCGCGTCGCGTACGTCTTCGCGGGGTCGAAGGCGGGCAGCGCCTTGAGGAGGTCCTTGCGCGTGGGCGCGGGAGCGATCTCGCCTGCGCCCTTCGCGGTCTTCTTCGCGAAGCGGTGCTGCTGGATCGTGCGGAACTTGAAGACGGAGTAGACTTCCTCGGGGACGTAGAAGCTCTTCTCTGGGTCGAGGCCGAGCGCCTTCTTCGTGGCAGCGAGCTCCTCCGCGCCGAGGGGCGCGCCGTGGCTGTCGGGCGTGTCGTGCTTCGTCGGAGCGCCGCATCCGATGTGCGTGGACGCGATGACGATCGAGGGCTGCCCGGCGACCTTCTTGGCGCGAGAGAGGACGCGGTCGATCGCCGCATAGTCGTGTCCGTCGACCTCGAACACCTTCCATCCGTAGCTCTCGAAGCGCTTCTTCGCGTCGTCTGCCATCGCGATGGATGTCGCGCCCTCGATCGTGATGCGGTTCGAGTCGTAGACGAGCGTGATGTTGTCGAGCTTGAGCGCGCCGGCGAGGCTCGCGGCCTCGTGGGAGATGCCCTCCTCGAGGTCGCCGTCCCCGCAGAAGACCCACGTGCGGTTGGCGACGCCCTTCCTCTTCGCGGCAAGCGCGAGGCCCACGCCCATCGCGATGCCCTGCCCGAGCGGACCCGTCGTCACCTCGACGCCGGGCGTCACGCCGCGCTCGGGGTGCCCTGCGCAGCGACTGCCCCACTGGCGGAACGCCATGAGCTCCTCCATCTTGAGCCCGCCCATGCCGGAGAGGTGGAAAAGCGCGTACACGAGCGACGAGGCG
>JAFPDR010000019.1 GCA_017389885.1 Kiritimatiellia bacterium | reverse complement strand
GGCGGCGCGTTCGAGGGCGATGAAGCGGAGAGGGTGAAGTTTTTCGAAAAGGTTTTAGCCGCAAAGAACGCAAAGGTCGCAGAGGGTAGTTTTGACTATGTTGATTTCGAGGAAGGCTTCGGCGACGAGAAGCTTGTTGCGCTTGCGCACAAGGCTGGCGCGAATGTCGTCAGGTCGCTCCACAAGTTCGACGGCCCGGTGAGGAACCTCAAGGCGAAGCTGCGCGAGCTTGCCAGGAGCGGCGATGTCGCGAAGGTCGCGTTCATGCCGCGGAACCTTGGCGACGTCGCGAAGGTGTTTGCCGAAGATTTGGGCGACGTTCCGCGCGTCGTCTGCGCGATGGGCGCGCAGGGATTCGCGACGAGGGCTCTTGCGTCAAGGTTCGGGTCGCTCTGGACGTATGCGTCCGTCGGAAGCCTCGGCGCAATCGGACACGTCACGCCGCACGAACTCGTGCGCGACTTCCGCTTCCGCTCCGTCTCGCGCTCCGCCGCGCTCTACGGCGTCACCGGCTGGCCCTTGGAGAAGACGCGCTCGCCGGAGATCAACAACGCGGCGTTCGCGAATGAGGACGAAGACGCGGTGATGGTTCCGTTTCCGGCTAAGACCGCGCGCGAGGCGTTTTCCTTCATGAAGGCGATGGGGATGAAGGGGATGGCGGTAACGATTCCGCACAAGCTCGCGATCATGCCGCTCCTCGACCGCGTCGATTCCTTCGCGAAGGCGGTTGGCGCCGTTAACACAGTGGTCTGCGAGGACGGGAAGTACGTCGGATACAACACGGACGTCGAGGGTTTCGCCGAGGCGCTCGAGGCTTTCGCCGGAGATCTCCGCGGCAAATGCGCCGCGCTTCTCGGGGACGGCGGTGCGGCGCAGGCGGTGAAGGTCGCGCTGAAGAAGCTCGGCGTGAAGTTCCGCGTGTTCCACCGCGAGACGCCTCCGCAGGGATACGACATCCTCGTCAACGCGACGCCGGTGGATCCGATTCCGGACTACGTCTTCACCGGACGCGAGCTCGTCTACGACCTTCGATACGTTCCGGAGACGACTCCGCTCATGGCGCGCGCGGCCGCCGCAGGGTGCAGGGTCGAGAACGGATTCTCCATGCTCGTCTCGCAGGCGCGCGCGCAGAGGCGGCACTACGGAATGTCCGTCTGAGATGTCCGCATTTCTCGAGAAGACGCTTAAGTTCGCGCCTGCGCTCGCCGCCGGCGCGTTCGTGCTGCTCATCGGCGCGTTCTACGTGAGCCTCGACGGATACCGCGCCTCGATAGAGGGCGATGCGCGCAGGGAGCTCGAGACGCGCGCGGAGCTTGCGGCGATGACGCTCGCCGAGCCGCTGCGCACGCAGGACTTCGCCGCGGTGCGCGCGTTTGGAGAGTCGTGCCGCGAGATGGGGTACTACCTCTCCATCGCGTCCGTTTCCGGGGGCAGGATATTCGCCAACTACCAGGGGGTGGGTCCGGCGAAGGTGTCCATACACGCGTTCGCGCGTTCCGGGGACTACGACGTCATGCTGTTCCGCAGGCGCGGGGAGGTGTTCGCGCCTTTCCGCCGCGCATACCGGCTCTTCCTCCTCGCGGCGCTTGCGGGGGCCGCGGGGATGTTCGCATTCTTCTTCGCGTTCTACCGCCAGCGCGTGAGGCTGCGCGAGCTTGCGCGCACGGAGCGCTTCCGCCGCGAGTTCGTTGCGGACGTATCGCACGAGATCAAGACTCCGCTCACCGGACTCCTCGGCGCGGTGGAGATGCTGCGGGACGATCCGCCGGACGCATCGGTGCGCGCGCGCCTCCTCGGCATGGCTGAGCGGGAGTCGAAGCGGCTCAACGCGCTCGTGCAGCAGATTCTCGACCTCGCGCGGCTCGAGCGCGAAGGGGAGTCGCTGGACCTTGCGGAGGCCGATCTCGCGGACATCGCGTCCGAGACCGTAGAGGCGATGCGTCCCAAGGCAGAGGCTGCCGGCGTGAAGCTGACTCTCTCCGCCGAGCGCGGCACATGTGCCGCGAAGGTCGACGCGCGTCTCATCGGCGAAGCCTTGGACAATCTCGTCGCGAACGCGCTCAGGCATTCCGGATCGAGCGACGTCGAGGTTTCGGTATCCTCTTCGCCGCGCGAGTTCGTGATTGCCGTCGAAGACCACGGAGTGGGAATTCCGCCCGAGCACGCGGAGCGCGTCTTCGAGCGCTTCCACAGGGTCGATCCAGCGCGCGCGGCGGAGTCCGGCGGCGCGGGGCTCGGGCTCGCGATAGTCCGCCGCATCGCGCGCATGCACGGCGGCGACGTTTCGCTCACCTCCGTCACTCCCCACGGCTGCCGCTTCGCCATCTCCCTCCCCCGCCGCGCGGACGCCGGCTGACCGTCGCCGGTTATGTCTTCAGCCACCTTGTCTCCCCCCCCGAGTAATCCACGAGACAGAACTTCGCGTACTTTGCGAACTTGGCGTGAGGTATGAATAATGACATGCGGATGGTTCTCGTGGCAGTAATGGATGACTGAGGCTTGCTGACGGAATTTAGACTGGCGCTGAAAAAACGGATTATTTGTCTAATTACGCACTTGCGGTGCGCATACACCTTGTGATATAATATTATTGGTAAGGTCAAATTGTCTTCTC
>JAFPDR010000155.1 GCA_017389885.1 Kiritimatiellia bacterium | reverse complement strand
CGGGTTCCAGAAGACGCTCGTTCCGTGGTTCCAGGCGCAGAACGACATGAAGACGCCGCTGAGGGTTTCCGTCGCGACGGTCGTGATGAACGCCGCGCTGAACATCCTCGCGGTGTGGCTGCTGCCCGTCGAGTGGCGGCACGTCGGGCTCGCCGCGTCCACGGTTGTCTGCGCGTTCGCGGGATGCGTCCTGCTTGTCGTTCTCGCGATCAGGAAGAACGGCTCGCTTGGACTTTCCGCTACGGTTCGCCCCGTTGCGCTCGCGCTCGCGGCGTCGCTTTTCATGGCGGGCGCGATCGCCGCCGCGCGTCCGTTCGCCGCGCGTCTTCCGTCCGTCGTCGCGCTTGCGCTGCTCATCGCGCTCGGCGCGGCGGTCTACGGCACGGCGTCCATAGCGCTCATGCCGGAGCAGGTCCGCGCGCTCCGCTCGCGCATCGGCAGGCGAGCGAGGCACGGCGGAAGCCGTGAAAATATGGTATAATAACGGCATGAAGAAAATGCTCTTGATGTCCGTTGCGGCGACCTTCGCGGTCTCCGCGTTCGCAAACGCATGGGACGACGTGCTCCTCAAGGGACGCACGGACAAGGAGAATCCGGTTGGATACAAGTGCGGCGAGGAGATCGTCTTCACGCTCGAGGCGTCGAAGGTCCCGGCCGAGCTCGAGAACGCCGGATACGTCGTGGACTGGAAGCGCACCGGCGACGACCATCAGGTCGAGAAGGGCTCCGCCCCGTTCAGGTCCGGCGAGATCTGCAAGGTGAAGACGAAGATCGGCAAGCCGGGGTTCGTCAGGCTCGAGGCGTATGTCAAGGACGCGGAGGGGAAGGTCGTCTCGCGCGACAAGCCCGCGCCGGGCGCGCCGGACTGGCAGAGGAACGTCAAGGGCGTGTTCTTCGACGGGGGCGCGGCGGCGGATGTCGACAAGATAGCGAAGTTCACCCCCGACCCCGCCGACTTCGACGCGTGGTGGGACGCGCAGAAGAAGCTCCTCGCCGGCGTCCCGATGAAGGCGACGCGCAAGGAGGTCAAGACGCTCAACAAGTGCAGGATCTACGAGCTCTACGTCGACTGCTACGGACCTCGCCCCGTCTCCGGATATCTCTTCATACCCGAGGGCGCGGAGCCCGGCAGCTGCAAGGCGCGCTGCGCCTTCCAGGGCTACGGCTTCTACCGGCAGGGCTGCCCCGAGTGGGCCACATGGCGCTGCGCCGGCGGAAAGGAGATCTTCCTCGAGATCAACGCGCACGGCTACGAGCTCGGACGCGAGAACGAGTACTACAAGGAGTTCGAGAAGGGAATCCACCCCGTCGGATACTCCTACGCCTTCTCGCCGGAGGAGAACGCGAAGCCCGAGACCTCATACCTGCGCTTCATGGCGATGCGCGTGATGCGCGCGCTCGAGTACGTGAAGTCCCTCCCGGAGTGGAACCACAAGGACCTCATCGTCGAAGGCGGCAGCCAGGGCGGGCTCCAGACGAGCTGGGCCGCCGGACTCGACCACGACGTCTCGCTCGCGCGCCCGTCCATCACGTGGGGATGCGACTACGGCGCGACGGAGCCGGGCGGACGCCTCCACGGCGGCTGGTTCATCAAGTACGCGCCAGGTCTCGAGTACTTCGACTCGATCACGCACATCAGCCGCGCGAAGTGCCCCGTCGAGATTACGCGCGCCGGACTCGGCGACTACACCTGTCCGCCTTCCGGGCTCGCCGCGTACTTCAACGCGATCAAGACGCCGAAGTCCATCCTCTGGGTGCAGGGCTCGCAGCACGGACTCGTCCCGCCAGACCCCAACCAGAAGTTCCTCGTCAGCGTCGGACACAAGCAGACCGACGGCGAGTCGAAGTCCCAGAGCGCGTCCTCCGACGTGAAGTGAGGGGCGCTCCATCAACTTTCAACTTTCAACTAAAAAGCACAGTCAAAAAATGAACAGAACAACAAGACGACAGTTCCTGAAGGGCGCCGCGGCGGTCGGTGCGTTCAACATCGTCCCCGCGAAGGTGCTTTGGGGGGCCGAGGCCCCGTCCAACCAGCTCACGCGCGCGCTGATCGGATTCGGCGAGATCGCGCACAGCGCGAACCACCTTCCGTTCAAGGGCTCGCGGCTGGTCGGACTCACCGACTGCTACGCGCCGCGCGTGGCCGCCGGGCTCGCCGCGGCGGAGAAGGCGGGATGGGGACGCATCAAGGCGTACCGGAACTTCATCGAGCTCGTCAACGACCCCGGCGTGGACATCGTCCACATCTGCACGCCGCCGCACTGGCACGGCGTCCAGAGCGTGATGGCCGCGAAGGCCGGCAAGGACGTCTGGTGCGAGAAGCCCATGACGCGCACGGTCGGCGAGGGAAGGCGCGTGCGCGAGGTGATCCAGTCCAAGGGAAGGATGTTCCGCCTCAACACGTGGTTCAGGTTCAAGGACACATTCTACGGATTCGGCACGCCCGTCGAGCCGATACGGCAGATCGTGGAGAACGGACTCCTCGGCTCCGGCCCGATCAAGTGCGTGTTCGGCGAAGGCCAGGGCTTCACGTGGAAGTTCGGCTGGTCCGGACGCGTCCAGGACCGCGCGCAGGTGGTCCCCGAGGGACTCGACTGGGACATGTGGCTCGGCCCTGCGCCGTGGAAGCCCTACAGCGACCACCGCTTCGGCACGTCGTTCCGCGGATACTGGGACTACGACTCGGGCGGGCTAGGCGACATGGCGCAGCACTACCTCGATCCGCTGCAGTACCTCCTCTGCAAGGACGACACCTCTCCCGTCAAGATCGAGTACAAGGGCCTCAAGCAGCATCCAGAGGCCGTCGGAAGCTTCGACCGCTTCACGCTCACCTACGCCGACGGAACCGAGGTGATCCTCGACGGAGACGTGTCGCTGCGCGACGAGCCGCTCCTCAGGGGCGCGAACGGGCTGTGCGTCTACAAGAAGGCGGAGGGCGGAAAGACGCTCAGGATACGCGAGGCCGACGGAACGTGGTGGCCGGAGGAGAAGGTCCTCAAGACCCTCGCCGAGCTCCCGAAGCCCGCGCCGCAGCAGACGGACTTCATCGACTCCTGCGTGAGAAGGCGCAAGTTCGCCCTGAACGAGTCCAACGGATTCCGCTCCTCGACGATGTTCAACCTCGCGATCGTCGCGTGGCGTCTCGGACGCGGCTTCGAGTTCGACCCCGACACCCTCCATGCAAAGGGCGACGAGGCGGCGGAGCGCTTCCTCTACCAGGACGACATGATGCGCGAACCGTGGCGCAGGGAGATGTTCGGATAAAGGGTTCAATGGTTCAACTTTAAGCGTCGAACTTTAAACATCAAACCTCAAGCAACATGATGAAACCAAAGACAATTCTTCAGTCACTCGCCGCGGCGACCCTTCTTCTCGCGGGCTGCGCCACCGAGAAGAAGTACGCCGAGTTCGAGCCGAAGGGCGCGCTCGCGCCGTCCAACCCCGCGGCATACGAGTCGTACGGACCCGCCATGGCGCACTGCGACGGATACCAGATGGCCTACGAGTGGCAGCGCGCCAACCCGAAGCTCGTCGCGGACGCGACGAAGCCGGAGGTGCTCGCGAAGTTCGCCGAGACCCCCGAAGCCGCGGACGCGCTCCTCGCGAAGATCGGCACGTCCTACGCCGGCGACCCGGTCGCGCTCACGCAGATCGCCGCCGTCACGCAGCTCGTGATGTGTCCGAAGTGCCCCAAGGCCCCCGAGCGCCGCAAGCTCTGGGTCGCCGCGCTCAGGCGCGCCAAGGCGGCTTCCGACGACGGATACGTCAAGACGTTCTGCAACCAGCAGCTGAGGCTCTGCGAGTGAAGCTCGCGGTAGTCGATGTCGGCAACACCTCGACCGCCGTCGGGCTTTGGTCCGACGGACGCGTCACCGGCGTCTCGCACTGCGACGGAGGTTTCGCCGAGGCTTCCGCCGCGGTCGGGAAGATCGCCTCCCGAAAGGGCGTCTCCGCGCTTGCCTACGTCTCCGTCGTCCCGAAGGCGGACCGCTTGTGGCGCGCCTTCGCGAAGAAGATAGGACTCGAGTTCCGCCAGGTGTCCCACCTCTGCTTCCAGCCGGCGGGACGGAAACAGCCGATCGCCATCGACTATCCAAACCCCGAGACGATCGGCGCGGACAGGCTTGCGGACGCCGCGGGCGCGGCGTCGCGCTACGGCGCGCCGCTGATCGTCATGGACTTCGGCACGGCGCTCACCGCGGCGGTCGTGACGCGCGACTGCGTCTGGCGCGGCGGCGTGATAGCGCCCGGGTTCCCGCTGATGCGCGACTACCTCTTCGAGAGGACGGCGAAGCTGCCGCGCATGAAGATCGGCACTGGCCGCGCCCCGAAGATCGGCCGCACCACCGAGGGCGCGATGCGCTTCGGCGCGCTCGTCGGATACCGCGGGATGGTCCGCGAGATCGTGTCGGAGCTTCGCCGCAACTTCAAGGAGGACTTCCGCCTCGTGGCGACAGGCGGCTTCGCGAAATGGGTCCTGCGCGACCTCGACCTCCCGTTCGTCATAGACCCGACTCTGACACTTTACGGCGCGGGACTTGTCGCCGCCTCCGGCAGATGAAGTTCGATCTCATAGTCGTCACGGCCGCGAACGCGGCGCAGGCAAAGGGATACCGGGCGATCGTCGCGCCGCTGCGCGGACGGCTCGCGAAGGACATCATTGTCGTGCCCGACCCGGGCGGAAGGCGCGTCGGCTCGCTCGGCAGCACGGTCGAGGTGCTGAGGAAGATCGGCGACCTCGGCGGAAGGCGCGTGCTCGTCTGCCACTCGGGCGGAGACTCCAAGCGCCTCCCCGCGTACGCCGCAATCGGCAAGGCGTTCGTCCCCGTGCCGGACAACCGCGGCGGGACGGTCTCGCTCTTCGAGCGCATCGTCGCGAACATGGAGCAGATGCGCCTTCCGGGGAGCGGACTCCTCGTCGTCTGCGGCGACGTCGCGCCCGAGTTCGACTTCGCGTCGTGCGACTTCTCGCGCCCGGGCGTGACGGGAGTCGCGTACTACGACGCGCCGTCCGTCGGCTCGCGGCACGGGGTCTACGTGCCGGAGTGGCGCGGGGCGGAGACGCGGGGTACATGCGCGACGTGCGGCGCGAAGGGTTTTCTCCAGAAGCCGTCCGTTGCAGAAGCAACAGCGGCTGGCGCGCTGCGCGGCGGAAGGGTCGCGGTCGACACCGGCATCCTCTGGATCGATCCCCCGACCGCCGCGAAGATGGCGGGGTCCGGATGGAAGGTCGGCGATCTCTACGTCGAGTTCGCGCGGGAGCTCGTCGGCGGATTCGCCCCGTTTTCGGTCAACGTTGTGCCGAAGTGCTCGTTCTTCCACGTCGGCTCCACGCGCGAGCTTCTCGAAAGGCTCGGCGGCGGACGCGAATGGATCGAGGCCTGCGCGCTCGCGCGCGGGGAGATGAAGCTTGGCGGACGCAACGTCGTGACTTTCGTCCCGGCGGAGTACGGTCCGGTCGAGCTCGGCGAAGGCGAGTGCCTCACGTGCCTCCCCGTCGGCGGGAAGTGGATTCCGGTGCGCTACCGCGTGGAGGACGACTTCAAGACGGACGGGAAGTGGGAGTCTCTCGGGCTTTCGCGGCTGATGGCGAAGGTAGAGCACGCGAAGCTGCTTGCGCTCAGGGAGCAGGAGGCGTGCGTCGAGGTGGAGCTTCCGCTCAGGATCGACTTCGCGGGCGGATGGAGCGACACGCCTCCGATCTGCATCGAGATGGGCGGCACGGTCTTCAACGCGGCGGTGACGCTGAACGGGGCGCGTCCGGTGAAGGTGCGCGTGCGCCGTCTCCGCGAGCGCGAGGTGAGGGTCGAGAGCGCGGACCTCGGCAGGTCGTGCGTAATCTCCGACATAGCCGAGATACGCGCGGCGAAGGATCCGTCGGACTGGTGCGCCCTCGTGAAGAGTGCGCTCACCGTGACGGGCTTCGCGTTCACCGGCGGAGGGCTCGACATAAGGATTTCCGCTGACGTCCCGAAGGGGAGCGGAATGGGCACGAGCTCGATACTCGGCGCGGCGCTCATCACGGCGCTCGAGCGGGTCGCGGGGCGAGAGGCGGACTGGAAGCGCGTCTCCGCGCTCACGCTCGCGCTCGAGCGGGAGATGCAGACGGGAGGCGGATGGCAGGACCAGATCGGCGGACTCCTCCCCGGCGCGAAGCTCGTGGAGACGCAGCCCGGCCAGAGGCAGAATCCGCGCGTCACGCGCCTCTCCGCGCGCTCCGAGGCGGCGTTCGCCGAATTCCTCTCGCGCCGCGCGCTCCTCTACTTCACCGGCAGGAAGCGCATGGCGCGCAACATCCTGAAGGGTGTGATCGACTTCTTCCGCGAGAACCCCGACGACATCGCGCGCGAGATCGTCAAGCGCCTCAAGAGCGACGCCGTGCGCGCGTTCGAGGCGGCGGAGGCGGAGGAGTGGGACTCGTTCTGCTCCGCGGTCAACGACTACTGGCTCGCGAAGAAGGCGCTCGACCCCGGCAGCACGAATCCGCTCGTCGAGCTCATCATCGCACGCATGGCACCGTGGATCTCCGCCGTCAGCCTGTGCGGCGCGGGCGGAGGCGGGTTCATGTTCGTGATCGCGCGCTCGGAGGAGGCGAAGGAGAAGATCAGGGCGACGCTCGAGAACCATCCTCCGATAAGGACCGGGCGCTTCTTTGAATTCGAGGTGGCGAAATGAAGACGGTTGTGGTGATACCGACGTACGACGAGCGCGAGAACGTCGCGCGCATGTCCGAGGCCGTGCTCGCCTGCGGCGTGGAGGTCCTGTTCGTGGACGACAACTCGCCGGACGGGACGGGCGAGGTGCTCGACTCCCTCGCGGCGCATTCGCCGCGCGTGCACGTGCTGCACCGCGAGCGGAAGGAGGGGCTCGGGCGCGCCTACGTCGCGGGCTTCGCGAAGGCGCTTGAGCTGGGGGCGGACCTCGTCGTGCAGATGGACTGCGACTTCAGCCACGACCCGAAGGACGTGCCGCGCCTTGTCGCGGAGTGCGAGGGCGGGGCGGACCTCGCGATCGGCTCGCGCTACGTGCGGGGCGACTCGACGCCGGGCTGGCCGCTCAAGCGGCGGCTCATCTCGCGCGCCGGCGGAATCTTCATCCGCACCGTGACGGGAATGCCGTTCAGGGACCCGACCGGGGGCTTCAAGTGCTGGAGGCGGACGGCGCTCGGGAAGATAGACTTCGCGACCGTCGCGTCCGCTGGGTATTCCTTCCAGCTCGAGATGAACCACAGGGCGTGGAAGGCGGGGCTCGTCGTGCGGGAGATCCCGATCGCCTTCACCGACCGCGTCGCCGGCTACTCGAAGATCACCGCGGGAATCGCGAAGGAGTCCCTGAAGATCGCCTGGCGGCTCCATCGGTAGACCCGCGCGGTTTTTGGTATAATTTCCGCAAAGAAAGGAAAACGCCATGTCGTCGGTTCTTGACAAGATAGTTTCCGACCGCGCGAGGTATTCGTGCGACGTGAAGACGCTCGGGGAGTGCAAGCTCCCGTCGCCGGTGAGGCACCGCAAGTACGTTGCGGACGG
>JAFPDR010000154.1 GCA_017389885.1 Kiritimatiellia bacterium | reverse complement strand
GCCCATCGAGGCGAAGCGCGAGGCGAGCGAGGCGATCGACGAGCTTGCGATCTGGATTCGCGACAACGTCGATCAGGACTTCGGCTTCTCGCGCTACGCCGAGCACCTCTGCCGCGCGGTAACGGACTTCGGCGATTTGGAGAGGCGCGTGAAGCGGCGCGGCGTGATGGACGCTCCCCTCGAAAGGCACCTGAAGGCGGCGATGGAGGAGGCGAAGCCCGACGTCGTCGGGGTGACGTGTCCGTTCCCGGGGACTCTCGTCGCCGCGTTCAAGATCGCGCGGTACATCAAGCGGAAGTATCCGGGCGTGCGGACGCTCCTCGGCGGAGGCTACGTCTCCACGGAGCTGAGGGAGATGACGGACGAGCGTCCGCGCAGGTACTTCGACGAATTCCAGTTCGACGAGGGATACGCCGCGATGGCGCGGCTCCTCGGCGGGAAGTGCCGCGACGAGGAGGTTCCGCCGTTCGTCAGGCCCTCGTACGAGGGGATCGACTGGGGCGAGTACTTCGACGTCGTAGAGACGGACAACTTCGTGACGAGCCTGTGGAGCGCGGGGAAGTGGGTGAAGCTGGTGATGGCGCGCGGATGCTACTGGCACAGGTGCGCGTTCTGCGACGTGAGGCTTCCGTACATCGGCTGCTTCAGGATGCCGAAGGCCTGCGAGATAGCGGACTGCCTCGAGGAGTTCTTCCCGAGCCAGGTCCTCTCGGGGGTCCACTTCGTGGACGAGGCGATGCCCCCTGCGCTCGTCTCTGCGCTCTGCGACGAGATAATCCGGCGCGGAATCGAGGTCGAGTGGTGGGGAAACGTCCGCTTCGACGCCGCCTTCACCCCGGCGCTCGCGAGGAAGATGGCGAAGGCCGGGTGCATTGCGGTCACCGGCGGACTCGAATGCGCGAACGACAGGCTGCTCGCGCTGATGAACAAGGGGATAACGCTCGCCTCCGCGGAGAAGGCGCTGCGCGCGTTCAGGGCGGCGCGCATCTTCGTGCACGCGTACCTGATGTACGACTTCCCGACGGAGACGAAGGCGGAGCAGCGCGGCGCGGAGAGGTACGTGAAGTCGCTCGCGAGGAAGGGGCTGATCCAGTCGTGCTACTGGCACCGCTTCGCGCTGACGGTCCACTCTCCGATTGCGCGCGAGCCCGAAAAGTATGGTATAATTGTGAAACCCCTGAAGTCGAACTTCGCAAGGAACGAACTGGAGTATGTCCGCAAGAATAGACCACGAGTCAAGAAGGCTTGAGATCGCGTCGAGGGCGATGAAGCTCTTCTCGCAGGTGGGATACGACAACGTGTCCCTCATAATGATCGCGTCGTCCGCAGGCGTAGCGCGCACCGTCCTCTACCGCTACTTCCGCTCGAAGCGCGAGGTGCTGGACGCGGCGATCCTCGCCGCGACGCGCCAGATAATGGGCGAGTGCAAGAAGGAGATCGCGCGGCGCGGGAAGGTGTCGGACCGCCTCGGGATGGTGTGCTTCCACGTGGCGGACGTGCTGTTCGAGAAGAAGGAGTTCCTTGCGGCGATATTCGACTTCGTGCTGTCGATGGTCCGCTCCGGAGAGGACATGGGCGAGCGCATCCACCGCTTCACGGGCGGCATAAAGGCCGTCTTCCGCGAACTCCTCACGGAGGGCGTCGTGAAGGGCGAGTTCAAGCCGGAGATAGATCCGGAGCGCGCGGCGGAGGGGTTCTACTCGCTGCTCGAGTCGTGCGTGCTGCGCATCATCCTCGGCACCGAATCCAACTCCGCTCACATAAAGGTCCGGATATCCGACATGATTCAGGCGATGACGGTCGCCTCCTGACGCTGTTTTATGCTATAATACAGCCCAGGAGGGAAACATGAAGAGAACTGTAATCGTCAACGCGCATGTAGTTTCGCCGGGCGTGGACCTCGAGGGGGCCGCCGTGGCGATTGAGGACGGACGCATCAAGTCGGTGCGGAAGATGGGGAAGGCGAAGTTCGCGCCGGGCGCGGACACGACCATAGTGGACGTCGGCGGACAGTACGTGATGCCCGGCTTCATCGACGTGCACACCCACGGCGCGCTCGGGTACGACTTCTGCGACGCCGATCCTGACGCGATATTCCAGTTCGCCAAGGCCAAGCTCGAGGAGGGCGTTACGACGTTCCTTCCCACGACCCTCACGGTCGCGAAGAAGGACCTGCTCAGGTCCGCGCGCAACGCGAAGAATTACGCCGACGCCGGGATGCCCTACGCGAAGGCGCCTGCGATCCACCTCGAGGGTCCGTTCATCAACCCGAAGTGCTGCGGCGCGCAGAATCCGAAGTTCGTGCGAAAGCCCGACGTGCGCGAGCTGAAGGAGATCGCCGCGGTGTATCCGGTGAAGCTCATCACCTACGCCGTCGAGTCCGAGGGCGGCGACAAGTTCGCGAAGGAGTGCCTGAAGCTCGGCGTTGTGCCGAGCTGCGGACACACCGGCGCGAAGTTCGCGGACCTCATGAAGGCGTACAGGCTCGGGCTCAGGCACATGACGCACTTCTGCAACCAGATGACACCGCTCCACCACCGCGAGATCGGAATGGTCGGCGCGGGCTTTCTTGTGGACGACCTAAACACCGAGGTGATCTGCGACAAGATACATCTCTGCCCCGACATGCTGAAGCTCGTCTTCACGCGCCGCAGCCTCGAGCACGTGCAGATCGTCACGGACTCCCTCCGCTGCTCGCACTGCAGGGACGGCTACGCCTTCACGATGGGCGGACTCGAGGTGAAGCTCGAGAACGGCGAGGCGAGGCTCGTGAAGGGCGGGAACCTCGCGGGGTCCACGCTGTGGCTCGGGAATGGCCTCAAGAACATCCACGACGTCACGGGGATTCCGCTCAAGGACCTGGTGCGCACCTCGTCCTGGAACCAGGCGATCGAGCTCGGATGGGGCGACAGGCTCGGCAAGGTCGAGAGGGGGTACATAGCCGACCTCGCGGTGGTGAATCCGAAATCGTGGAAAATCTCGGCCGTCTTCGTTGACGGCGAGCAGCGGATTTGATATACTATCTCCCACGATTTGGTTATTAGGAGAGATGGCTGAGTGGCTGAAGGCAGCGGTTTGCTAAATCGTCGTACGGGGTAAACCCGTACCGGGGGTTCGAATCCCCCTCTCTCCGCCAACGGTTTTGGGCTCGCGTACTTTCAACGGCTATGTCCGCAAAGGCGAAAATATCGGGATCGGTGGTGGCGGGCTTCCCGTCTCCGGCCGAACAGTACCTCGAGCCTCCGCTCGACCTCAACGAACTCCTCGTAAAGCGTCCGGCCGCCACTTACTTCGTGCGCGTCGAGGGCGATTCGATGACGGGCGCGGGAATCAACGACGGAGACATCCTCGTAGTGGACCGCTCGCTCCGTCCGGCGGACGGAGACGTCGTAATCGCCAGCGTCGACGGCGATTTCACTGTGAAGAGGTTCCGCCGCGGAAGCGAGGGGATCCGGCTTGAGCCCGCAAACCCCGACTACCCCGTGATACGACTGCGGCCCGGGCAGGAGCTCGACTACTTCGGGAAAGTGACGGCGTGCATCCACAGGTTTTCGGTGAAGTGATGATCGGGCTTGTGGACGGCAACAACTTCTTCGTTTCCTGCGAGCGCGTGTTCGACCGCAGTCTCGTGGGACGCCCGGTCGCGGTGCTTTCGAACAACGACGGATGCTGCGTGTCGCGCTCGAACGAGTTCAAGGCGCTCGGCATCCCGATGGGCACGCCGTACTTCCAGCTCCGCGGCCGCGAGGCGTCCGGCGAGCTCTCCTTCCGCTCGTCCAACTACGAGCTGTACGGCGACATGTCGCGCCGAATAATCTCGATCCTGCGCGAGGAGGCGGTAGACGTCGAGCAGTACTCAATCGACGAGGCGTTCATCTTTCCGCCGACCACGGCCTCTGCTGACTACGCCGCGTACGGCAGGCGGCTCCGCGAGAAGATCCTCCGCTGGGTCGGCATTCCGTGCGGAGTCGGCTTCGCGCCGACGAAGACGCTCGCCAAGATCGCGAACCACATCGGCAAGAAGCGTCCGGACGGAGTGTTCGTCATGCCGGACGATCCTACGGAGATCCTCGACGGGCTGCCTGTGCAGGAGGTGTGGGGCGTCGGACGCCGCCTGCCCTCCAAGCTGCGGTCCGTGCGCATCATAACCGCGAAGCACCTCCGCGACGCGTCCGACGATACGGTCCGGTCGGTCGGAGGCGTGACGCTCCTGCGCACTGCCATGGAGCTGCGCGGCGTTCCCTGCCACGAGGAGCGCGACTACGACGCGGAGCCCGATTCGATATCCTGCTCGCGCTCATTCGGCGAGCCCGCCACTACCGAGGAGGCGCTTGAGGAATCCATAGCCGCATATACGTCCCAGGCCGCGGCAAAGCTCCGCCGGCACGGACTCCTCGCCGCCGGATGCAACATCTACGCGCAGGTCTTCGATTCCGGCGGCGGAGGAGACTTCCTCGGGCGCACCGTGGTATTCCCCGCGCCGACGGACGCGACGAACGTTATGCTCGGCGCAATCCGAGAGGAGGTGCCTTCCCTCTACGTGGAAGGGACGCGCTACCGAAAGACGGGCATCGTGTTCTTCGGCCTCGAAAAGCCAGGCGCCGCGCGTCAGACCGATCTCTTCGACATTGCGCCGCCGGCCGAGAAGTCCCGCCTCTACGCCGCAGTCGATGCGCTCAATGCGCGCTACGGGAAGGGCAAGGTGTTTTCCGCGGCGCAGGGGCTTGGCGCGCGGTCCTGGCACATGAAGCGCCAGAAGCTGTCGCGACGCCCTACGACACGGTGGGACGAGCTTATGACGGTGAAGGCGTAGGGGCGCGGGAATCAGCGTCCGGCCTGTACCGCCGTTGCGGCGACCGTGTTGACGATGTCCTCTACGGAGCATCCGCGCGAGAGGTCGTTGCACGGCTTCGCGAGGCCCTGGAGGACGGCGAAGCACGAGGCGCCGCCGAGCCGCTGCGTGATCTTGTAGCCGATGTTGCCCGCCTGTAGGTCGGGGAACACGAGCACGTTCGCGCGTCCCGCGACCTTGCTTCCCGGCGCCTTGAGCGCACCGACTTCCGGAACGAGCGCCGCGTCGAACTGGAGCTCGCCGTCGATGAGAGTGTCCGGCGCGAGCGAGCGCGCGATCTCCGTCGCCTCGCGCACCTTGTCGACAAGCGCGTGGTTCGCGCTTCCCTTCGTGGAGAACGAGAGCAGCGCGACGCGCGGCTCGGATATTCCGCAGAGCTTCCGCGCGGTTTCCGCCGTCGCGACGGCGATGTTGGCGAGCTCCTCGGCGTTGGGACACGGATTCACCACGCAGTCCGCGTAGACGAGAAGTCCGTCCTCGCCGAAGTCCCTGTTCGGACACTCCATGAGGAAGCTCGACGAGACCAGCTTCATCCCGGGCGCGGTCTTGATGAGCTGAAGGGCCGGACGGAGCATGTCGCCGGTCGAATGGACCGCGCCGGAGACGAGTCCGTCGGCATCCCCCAGCTTTACCATCATCATTCCGTAGTACATCGGGTCGGCTGCAAGCTTCGCCGCCGCCTCTTCGGTGATTCCCTTCGCCTTGCGCAGCTCGAAGAGCGCGGCCGCGTATCTCTCGAGGCGCGGCGCATCCGCCGCGATGGTCTCGGGCGTGACGAGGATCGGGTCTGCGATTCCCTCGGCGCGGATCGCCTCCGCCGCCTTGACTGTGCGCGGCTCGTCGCCTTCCGGCAGAACGATGCGCCTGATGTCCGACTTGGCCTTCGCCTTTATCTTTTCAACGAGATTCATGTCTTTTCTCCTTCGCTGTCTGAGGCGTAGATTATACCAAATCCTCCGCGCGTTTTGTCGTATCTCCGCGATACATCCCGGACTGCCCGACGCGTCCGCAGGAGGCGAAATTTGATATAATGTCCGTAGAAAGGCGAGGACGGGAAAATGCATACTTCACCCCTTGAAAGCACGATAGCCGGGTCATGGTATCCGGGAAGCGCGGACGGAATCCGCGCGATGTCCGAGAGATGGGAGCGCGCCTCCGCGGCGGATGCGCCGCGCGTGGCGCCGAACGTACTCGTTCTGCCCCACGCGGGCTGGGCGTACTCCGGCGAGACGGCGTGGACTGCGGTCCGCCTCGTGAAGGGCGCGAAGTTCAGGCGCGTCGTCCTTCTCGCGCCGAGCCACCGCGCATGGATAGAGAACCGCCTTGTCGCGCCGGAGGCGTCCGCCGTCTCGACGCCGCTCGGCGAAATCCGCATCGACAACGATTTCATCGACCGCATGGCGCTCGTCGCGCCGGTTGCACGCAACGACGGCATACATTCCGCCGAGCATTCCGCGCAGATCGAGTATCCGCTTCTTCAGCTTGCGCTCGGCAATGGCTTCACGGTCGTGCCGCTCGTGATGGGTTCCTTTGGCCAGGACCAGATGGGGATGTGCGCTCGTGCGCTGGCGCGGTTGATGGACGCCGAGACTTTGCTTGTCGTGTCGTCCGACTTCACCCACTACGGCGACGACTTTTCGTACACTCCCTTCGGCAAAGGCGGCGGCGAGGATGTTCGCCGCAAGGTCGCAGCTTCCGACGACGAGGCGTTCCAGCTTGTTGCGAAGGGCGAT
>JAFPDR010000153.1 GCA_017389885.1 Kiritimatiellia bacterium | reverse complement strand
TTTTGTCCGTAGAGTCGCGCCGCCGCGAGCTCGCCGTCCTTCGGATGGTCGGACTCACCCGTTCCGGCGTCGCGAAGCTGGTTGCGAAGGAGGCGCTGCTGCTCTCACTCGCCGGACTCGCCGTCGGCGTGTTCGCCGCGCTCGCGGCGCTGCGCGTCTACGTCGCGTGCGACGCGGAGACTTTTCCGTCTGGTCCCGCCGCGGGGATACCCGGCATCGTGGCGTGCGTCGTCGCGACGCCCCTCGTCGCGCTCTTCGGCGCTCTTCTCGCGCTCAAGCCGGCGCTCTCCGTCAGGCCGCTCGAGGCGGCGTCCGGACGCGCCCCGCGCAAGCGGCACCTCGGCATGCTCGTCGCCTTCGCGTTCGGATTCGGCGCGTTCGTCGCGGTCGAGGTATGGGGTTCGTCGCTCACCAAGCCGTTCATCCCCTCGCCCGAATGGCCGGACGCGATAGTGTCCATCCTCCCCGGCGGCGTCTCGAGCTTCGACATCGAGAAGCTCCGCAGCCTCCGGGGCGTGAAGCGCATAGGCGAGCTCCAGCCGCTCCAGGTGAACCTGCTTCCGCTCGAGGAGCTCGCGGGCTTCGGCGGGAAGGGCGGCGGCGGAGGCCGCGGCGGAAGGGGCGGCCCGCCCCGCAAGGCGTACCGCAACGCGCTCCTCCTCGCGAGCGCGTGGCTGCCGGACTTCAGGTTCTCCGCAGGGGACAGGGCGTCGGCCGAGAAGGCGCTCGCGGAAGGCGACAACTGCGTCGTCACCGAGATGATGGCGCGGGCGCGCGGACTCTCCGTGGGCGACGAGCTCAAGGTCGACGCGGGACGCGGACTCGAGATCGCGCTCAAGGTCGTCGGAATCGTCGACCTCAACTGGCACATGGTGACGAGCCGCGGACTCCTTCGCGGGATGAACCGCATGCCTGTGAATACGGACGGACCCGTCTTCGTGTCGTTCGACACCCTCGCGGCGTGCGACATGCGTCCGCAGGAATTCGTCATGATGACCCATCTCTGGCTCGACTACGAGCCGTCCTTCCTCGCCGAGCGCGGCGTATTTGCCGCGGGACGGGAAGTGGAGCGGGAGATCGTCGAGGCGCTCGACGGGGCCTTCGCGGAGGACGCGGAGGGCGAGGTGCGCGGCAATACGGTGCGTCTGCACGCGCGCGACGAGGTGGCGGACGGAACGCTTGCGCACGGAAGCGATCTCGTCGGCGCGATGGCGAGGGTTCCGTTCATCTTCCTCGCCGTCATCTCGCTCGGATTCGTCGCGATGCTCGTCGCGTCCTTCGAGTCCCGCCGCCGCGAGTTCGCGGTGATGCGCGCAGTCGGCGCGACGCGGCTCCAGCTCGCCCGCGTGCTGGTCGCGGAGGCGCTCCGCGTCGCATGTGCCGCGGTCCTGCTCGGCCTTGCGGGCGGCTCGCTCGTCGGCTGGCTCTGCACGGCCGGTACGCGCGCTGCGATGGCCAACTGGGGGCTCCCCGCGACCTTCTCCGTGCCGATCGGCGTAATCGCCGAAGGCGCGCTCGGCGCGGTCGTGTTCGCGCTCCTCGTGGCGGTTCCCTCCGCCATCGCGCTCGTACGCCCGGCGTCCGCCCGGGCGAATGGATAGCGGCCGGCGAGGGGTTTCATCCCGCGTCGACGCAAATGCGCGGTATTTTGGTATAATTATATCCAGTGCGTTGAGCGGAAATGGCCTGTAACCTTTTCCGACGTAGCGTGTATACAAGGCGTGGAGAATCATAACCACGGCAGCAACGGAGGGATAAAATGCCATTGAACATAGAATCATTCCGCAGTCTGGTCGGCCAGACGCACTACGGAAACCGCGACATAGTCGTCAGCGGAGAGGGCAAGAACGCAACTGCGCGCCTCGGCAACTTCTTCTTCTCGCAGGGGAAGACCGTCAACAGCGCGACGATGAAGGCCTTCAAGGAGGCCCTCGAGAAGGAATACGGCTCGCTCGGAACCCACGCCTTCGACACGGTGCTCGGGTCGCGCAGCCAGCTCAACAAGTCACTGCGCGCCTGCGACATCCAGCAGACGCTCTCCAAGCTCGTGCCCATCCGCGAGAACCGCTTCCTGGGCGAGGTTAACCGCCAGATCGCCACCTCCCCGAAGATGCTCGAACTGTCCGACAACGAGAGGATGGCGGTGTTCCAGAAACTGAAGGACGAGCCATTCAAGGACGTTGACCTTGCGGCGTGCCGCACGCCTGAGGACCTGTCGGCCGCCGCCGCGCGCCGCATCGACGCGGCGATCGACAAGCTCCGCAAGGAGAGTGACGCAGGCCTTCACGAGAACACGCTTGGTGCGCGCAAGTCCGTCGAGACGGCCGCGGGCGCAAAGGAGCCGACGGGCCTCAGGAACCTCAACACGGTCCTCAAGGCGGGTTCGACCTCCGTCGAGGACCAGATCAAGAAGGGCCTGATCGGCGCGGGAATGAGCGTCAACCGGTCCGACACGAACACCATCCTCTTCGAGGAGCTCAAGAAGAACGGCGTGGAGCCGGGCTTCATCTACCGCAACGACTGGTCGCCTGACGACACGCGCGGACTGATGGCCGACATCAATTCCGACGAGAGCCGCGCCGCGCTCGATAAGCTCAAGGAGAAGGACCCCGACTTCGCGCAGAAGTGCGAGGGCAAGACGCTGCGCGAGCAGATCATGCTCGCCGGGCGCGCGCACCCCGCAGGGATAGCGGCCGTCGCGGAGTTCGCTCTCCGGGA
>JAFPDR010000152.1 GCA_017389885.1 Kiritimatiellia bacterium | reverse complement strand
CTTCAACCACAGGCACTACTTCTCGCCGTGGCGCGACATCGTGTCGGGCGACAGCTGGCTCAAGCAGCACGTCTTCATGGTCGGAGCGCGCGCCGAGACGATCGACGGCTTCGGCTCGAACGACGACGTGCCGATCTACAACCGCATGTTCCTCGGCGGCCCGAAGTCCATCCGCGGCATCGAGTACCGCTACGTCTCCCCCTACATCAAGGAGACGCGCGGCGGCGACTACATCCCGTGGGGCGGCCAGACGCTCTTCTGCATGAACTTCGAGTACACCGTGCCCGTCGTCAAGATGGTGCGCTTCGCCGTGTTCTCCGACCTCGGCAGCGTCGGAGAGGATGACTTCGACCTCGACTTCAGCGACAACTTCGCGTGGACCGTCGGCGTCGGCGTGAGGCTCGACATCCCGATGTTCCCGATCCGCCTCGACTTCGCGACGCCGATCGAGAAGCCCGACCACTGCGAGGAGGAGGTCTTCTCCTTCTCGGTCGGATACGACTTCTGACGCGCCGGCTGGAACCCATCGGCAAAACACGAGGAGGGAGCGGTGAAGACGACAAAGAGTGCGTTCAGTTTCAAGGGCGGGGTCCATCCCGACTACAACAAGGACCTCGCGCGCGGCAAGGCCATCGAGACGATGCCCGTGCCCGCGGAGCTGGTCGTGTCCATGAGCCAGCACCTCGGCGCGCCCGCGAAGTGCGTCGTGAAGGCGGGCGACTATGTCGCGAAGGGACAGCTCCTCGGCGAGAAGAACGGCTTCATATCGGTGCCGGTGTACGCTTCGGCGGCGGGGCTCGTAAAGTCCGTCGAGCCGCGTCTCGGCCCGGCCGGCGGCAAGGCGCCCGCAGTCGTCATAGACACGACCGCTCCCGCGCCCGAGGGCTTCGACGCCTCCGAGCGCACGCTCCCCCCGCTCGACTGGAAGACGGCGACGAAGGAGGAGCTCCTCGCGCGCGTCAACGACGCGGGAATCTGCGGCATGGGCGGCGCGGGCTTCCCGACGTGCGTGAAGCTCAACCCACCGCCCGGCAAGCGCTGCGAGTACCTCATCCTCAACGGGGCTGAGTGCGAGCCGTACCTCTGCGCCGACCACCACCTCATGCTCGAGCGCGCGGACCGCGTCCGCCTCGGCGTTGAGATCATGCGCAAGGTGCTCGGCATGCCCGCCGTCAGGATCGCGATCGAGGCGAACAAGCCGGACGCGATAGCGGCGATGGAGAAGGCGTTCGCCGACATCGACGGCAACGTCGAGATAGTCGTGCTCCCGGTGCTGTATCCGCAGGGCAGCGAAAAGCACCAGATCTTCGCGACAGTCGGTCGCGTCGTCCCCGAGCCGCCGGCGCTGCCGATCGACGTCGGATGCGTCGTCGAGAACGTCGGCACGGTCGCCGCGATAGCGGACGCAGTGGAGAAGGGGCATATCCTCCTCTCGCGCGTCACGACGGTTTCGGGCGACGCCGTCGCCGAACCGAAGAATGTCGAGGCGCCGCTCGGGACGAAGTATGCGGACCTCATCGCGTTCTGCGGTGGCGAGAAGGGGCATGTCGCGAAGCTCATCTCGGGCGGAACGATGATGGGCTTCGCCGTCTCCACGCCTGAGATCGCGACGACGAAGACGACTTCGGGCCTGCTGCTGCTTTCCGATGCGCGCGTCTTCCAGTACAGCTCGCAGGCGTGCATAAACTGCGGCAGGTGCGTGAGGGCGTGCCCGATGAACCTGAACGCCGCGGAGATCGCGAAGGCGGTCGAGGCGGACGACATAAAGGCCGCGGAGGACGCGCACGTGATGACGTGCATCGAGTGCGGCGCGTGCAGCTTCAGCTGCCCCGCGTACCGTCCGATAACCCAGTTCTGCCGCCGCGCGAAGAACTCGATTCGCGCGCGCATCGCCGCGGAGAAGGCGAAGGCCGCAGCGGCCGCGGGGAAGTAGTTGGGTAGTTGGGTGGTTAGGTAGTTAGGTGGTTGGGTAGTTAGGTGGTTTAAGGAGGAAACGATGAAGCCAAAGGAGACAGCAGAGCATTTCATCCTGAGTTCGAGTCCGCACGCGCACGCTAACTCGAGCGTGTCGCGCATCATGCTCGACGTGATAATCGCGCTCCTTCCGACGACGGCGATGGGCATCTTCTTCTTCGGGATGCCGGCGGTCTGGACGATCGCGACGTGCGTCGCGACATGCGTTCTAACCGAGGCGCTGTGCCGCATGGCGATGAAGCGCGAGTCGACGGTGGGCGACCTCTCGGCCGTCGTGACGGGACTTCTCCTCGCGCTCAACCTCCCGGCGGGGATTCCGCTCTGGATGGCCGTCGTGGGCTCGGTGTTCGCGATCGGCGTCTCGAAGCAGGTCTTCGGCGGATTAGGGATGAATCCGTTCAACCCCGCCCTCGCGGCGCGCGCGTTCATGCTCATCTCGTTCACCGGTCCGATGACCACGTGGCTCAAGCCGTTCTGGTGGAAGACCCCCGAGGCGATGACCACTGCGACTCCGCTTGCCGCGATGAAGACGATGTTCGCCGCGGACGCGGCGACGGCAGCGACGCCGCACGCGGCCGCCGCGATTCCGTCCGTCTGCAACCTCCTCGTCGGCAACATGCCCGGATGCATCGGCGAGGTCTCCGCCGCGGCGCTCGCGCTCGGCGCTGTCTATCTGCTCGCGCGGAAGGTCATAACCTGGCACATCCCGGTCGCCTTCATCGCGACTGTGTTCGTCTACTCGCTCGTCGCGGGCGGGGCGCCTGCGTACGCGCAGGTCCTTACCGGCGGCGTGATGATCGGCGCGTGCTTCATGGCGACGGACT
>JAFPDR010000151.1 GCA_017389885.1 Kiritimatiellia bacterium | reverse complement strand
GAAGGACCGTCCGCGCTACGTGATGGGGCTTGGGGTTATGCACCAGATGGCGGAGTGCGTCGCGCGCGGTGTCGATATGTTCGACTGCGTCATCCCGACGCGCATCGCGCGCCACGGCACGGCGATCACGCGGCGCGGCAACGTCGCGATCAAGGCAGCGAAGTGGGCGTTCGACCAGGGACCCGTGGAGGAGGGATGCGAATGCTACTGCTGCCGCAACTTCACCCGCAGCTACGTGCGCCACCTGCTCGCCTGCGGCGAGATACTGGGCCTCAGGCTCCTGACGATCCACAACGTCTGGGCCCTCAACCGCTTCATGAAGGAGATGCGCGCCGCCATAGAGGACGGCACGTTCTCCGACTGGAAGGAACAAGTAAGGAAAGACACAACGAAAAATGAATAACTGCACCATGCTCTGCGACGCCGCGCCCGCGGCCGCGCCAACCGCCCCCGCCGGGGCACAACAGCAGTCCGGATTCGGAATGATGGTTCCGATGCTGCTCATCCTCGCGATCTTCTACTTCATGATGATCCGTCCGCAGCAGCGCAAGGAGAAGGAGCGCCGCCAGATGATCGAGCAGCTCCGCGCCGGAGCGAAGATCATCTTCGCGAGCGGAATCATCGGCGAGATCATCGAGGCGAAGGAGAAGACGTTCACGGTACAGACGTCCTCGGGAACCGAGATGGAGATCCTCCGCAGCTGCGTCCAGGGCGTGGTCACGCCCGAGGAGCCCGCCGCGAAGTGATCAGGGCAACATGATCGCGAGGGGGAAGTTCGGCATCGAGTACTTCCCGCGTCCGGACGACGAAGAGTCCAAGGGCGCGGGATGGCTCGTCGCCGCCATCATCCTGGCGGCGGTCGCACTGCTCGTCGTTGCGGGCGTGCGCCGATTCCTCTCCTCGCGCGACGACCAGCCCCCGGAGCCGCCGCCGCCAACGACCGAGACCGATAGAGCCACAAACTCCGCACCCGCCGCTGTCGACAGACCCGAACCGCCGAAGCCAATAGTGGAAGCGCCGCCGCTTCCGCCCGGCGCCGAGCGGAACCGCTCGCACGCCGCGACCATGCTCCTCCTCAGGCTCGAGAAGGCGAACGAGGCGAACGACGTGGAGCTCGCCGTCTCCACCATAGAGCAGCTGCGCGCGCTTCCGGCGGGCGAGATCGCCGACATCGACGACAAGCTCGCGCGACAGCTCGGCGAGCTGAACGTGAGGCGCCTCTTCAGCGGACGCAGCCGCCAGTGGGTGCGCCTGGTGGAGGTGCGTCCGGGCGACTCGGCGACGCGCATCGCCATCGAGAGCGGATCGACCCTCGCCTCGCTCCTCAAGCTCAACGAGCTCCCGTCCGCGGACAGGCTCCGCATCGGGCAGAAGCTCCACGTGATGGACCATCCGAAGTTCACCCTCGTCGTCCACCGCGCCGCGAAGTACGCGGACCTCTCGCTCAAGGGCAAGTTCTTCAAGCGCTACGACGTCGTCGCGCCGGTCGGCGCGGCGGAGGGGAACTACGAGACCCCCGCGAAGCTGCGCGCCTTCCTCGCCGAGAAGAGGATATCGCTCTCCCCCGAAGACCGCGCCGAGCTCGAGACGCTCCTCCCCGCCAAGACGCCGGTGCTCGTCTCGGAGCTGTAGCGGCGGCGCGGCGCGCGTCAGCCGACGACAAGCTCCTCGGTGGGGAAGCGCACGTGCTTCTTCGACTCCTTGTCGCCTATCATGAGCACCACCGTCAGCGCGCCGAGGCGTCCGATGAACATCGCGACCATTATGACCGCGCGTCCTCCCATGGAGAGATTGGACGTCGTGTCGCCCATCGAAAGCCCCGTCGTAGTCACGGCGGAGACCGCCTCGAAGAAGATCGCGTCGGA
This sequence comes from Kiritimatiellia bacterium, assembly GCA_017389885.1. The sequence continues at coordinate 2,361 of JAFPDR010000151.1, read as the reverse complement.
CGTGATGCCGCGCCCCGCCTCGGTGATGAACAGCGCGCCCGTCACGACGACCGCGAACATCACCATCGCCATGAGGATCACGAGCGCCTCGCGCACGATCTCGGTCGGGATCGTCCTGCGGTCGATGACCGTCTCCGTCTCGCCGCGGCACATCGCCGTCGCCGTGTAGATGATGACCGCGAGCGTCGTTACCTTCATTCCGGCCGCGGCGGACCCCGGCGCGCCGCCGACGAACATCAGGAACTCGTAGACGAGGCGGGTGAGCGGATGCAGCGACTCGGTCGGTATCACGCAGAAGCCGCAGGTGCGCGGGGTGACGGCCTGGTAGAATGCGACCACGGCCTTGTCGCGGAGGTCCATCCCGCTGAGCGAGAGGCTCCACTCGATGGCGAGGAAAGCGAGGAATGTGAGCGCGAGCAGGTAGAACGTGAACCTCAGCACGACGCGCGTGTGCAGCGTCAGACGCCCGCGCGCGCCGGAGATGCGGTGCAGGAACTTGAACGTGCAGAGGTTGTAGATGACGAGGAAGCCGATTCCGCCGAGGACCGTCTCCGCGCCCATCGCCACGACGGGCCAGCTGCGCGGGAAGGACGCAAGGGAGTCCTCCTTCAGCCCGAACCCCGCGTTGCAGAAGCTCATTATGGAGTAGAAGACGCTCTCGTACCAGTTGCCGAAGTGCGCGTACAGCGCGGCGGCGAAAAGCGCCTCGATGACGATCATCGAGCCCACGACCCAGCAGATCAGCCCCCTGAGGCCCTGTATCTGCTCGACGCCGTACGCGTTCATGAGGGTGAACTCGCGCGAGAGCGAGAGCCTCCGCCCAATCGCGACGAGGAAGAACGTGCCGCACGTCATGAGCCCGAGGCAGCCCAGCTCGACGAGCGCCATGATGACGACCTGCCCGGCGGTCGAGAACTCCTTCGCGATGTCCACCACCGTGAGCCCAGTCACGCACACCGCGGAGCACGCCGTGAAGAGCGCGGTGCCGAACTGCCCCGCCGCGCCGTCGGCGCGGGAGAACGGACACGCCAGAAGCGCGGCGCCGACGACTATCAGCGCGAGGAAGCCGAGCGCGAACGACGAGCGCGTCCTCACCGCCTGAAGGTTCCCTTCTCCTTGAGCCACACCGCCCAGATGGACACCTCGTAGAGGAGGCACAGCGGAATGGCCATGAAAAGCTGGCTCATCGGGTCCGGAGGCGTGAGGAACATCGACAGCACGAACGCAAGGACGATCGCGATGCGGCGCTTCTCCCTGAGCCCCTTCGACGTTATCACGCCGAACCAGCCGAGCACGAAGATGATGAGCGGAAGCTGGAAGACGAGCCCGAACGCGATGATCGTCTTCAGCACGATTGAGATGTAGCCCTCGAGCCTGATGATCGTCGACGGTATGCCGCACCATTCGTTGATCTTCTGGAACGCAACGACGACCATCGGCAGCGTCTTCGAATACGCGACGCCGAGTCCGACGAGGAAGAACACCGTGCCCGCGATCAGTATCGACATGAGGACGAGCTTCTCCCTGTTCGTCAGCGCGGGGAAGACGAACCTGAGGATTGCATAGACGATGAACGGAAACGCCAGCGCCGTCCCGCCCCAGCCCGCGATTGAGATTATCGTGGAGACCCCCGTCGTGAGGTCGAGGCCCTGCAGAAGCTCGCCGCTGTCCCCGGCGGGGCTCTTCAGCCACTCGAGGACCCACGGCGTGCAGCATCCGGCGACCACTGCGCATATCGCCCACGCCGTAGCGCCGAAGATGAGCATGTCCCTGAGCGCAAGCAGGTGCTCGAGGAGCGGACGCGGCGGATCGTTCCTTGCGTCGGGATTCTCGAGGAACGCGATGGCCATCAGCTTTCCGCCCCCTTGTCAGTCCCGTCCGATCCCTGGTCAGTCCCGTCGGCGACAGTGAACGCGTCGTCGGCAGTCTTCTGGACCGACTCCGCCGCCTGCGTGAACTCCGTGTCCATGTCCATCAGCTGGCGCTTGAAGTTGTCAGCCGCGCGGCGGAACTTCGAGTAGTACTGCCCGAGGGTGCGCGCGGCGGAGGGAAGCCTCTTCGGCCCCACCACGATAAGAACGACGGCGAGCAGAACAAACCACTCGCCGAAGCCCACACTGTCGAATAAGAACGCCAGCGTCATCTGCGCCGGATCACTTCTGGAAGATCGCGAAGTCGCCGCGGCGGTTCATCGCCCACGCGCCCTCGTCGTGTCCGTCGACCGCGGGCTTCTCCTCGCCGTAGCTGCGCGTCTGGATGCGCGAGGCGTCGATGCCGCTCTGGACGAGGTAGTTGCGGATGATTCCCGCGCGGTTCTCGCCAAGCGCCATGTTGTACTCGTTCGAGCCGCGCTCGTCGCAG
>JAFPDR010000150.1 GCA_017389885.1 Kiritimatiellia bacterium | reverse complement strand
TGGAGATCAACTTTCTCATCGGAAAGCTCAAGCACACCGTTCGAAGGGTTAAGAAAGCGGGCGGCGATTCCCTCCATGAGATCGTTAAGGAGGTGAAGTAAAATGGGCTACAATACGAAGTATATGGAGTCCGAAGAAGAAGTTTCCGAGTACAACAAGTTGCTTGGCATCACAATCGGGAACCCGAAAGCCAGAGTGTACCTGGTAGATACTGAATTGCCGCCGGGGAGCAATCGTGGCTTTTGGCGGAGTGATGACGCTGATCAATCAATGCCCCGTAGGGTTTCGGTTGACGCTTTTACGAATATCGTTGACTACCAACGCGGCGCAAAGGAGATTGTCGAGATGATGGCTGCTGCTGCAGGGAAGATGAAGGGCGATGACTGGCGCGGAGAATTTGAGAAGCTGCGAAGTGCCCAATTCGGCAAAAAGCGAACTCGCAGTAAGTGAGGGTGACCGGATGCGGTGAAGGTGTGAATATGGTATAATTTTGCGATGAGGAGGCTATGATAACGAAGAGCGAATTGGAAAAACTGCTTGCGTCTACTGAGACGTGCCGTGTCGAACGATTCAAGTCCGCGACGGACAAGAACAAGTTCGGCGAGGCCGAGACGGGGAAGTCGGTCGTACTGGCGCCAGTGCGAATGATGGTATAATTTGAAGCGGAGGTAAAGGATGAAGAAGATCGAATACATTCCGAAGTTTACGGTGAGCGGCAAGGCGATGCGGCTCATTATGGAGATTGCCGCCGCATTAGAACGATACAAAATCGTGATGGAGGGGCCTGATGGCGTGCGGCTCAGAAAGCTCAATCACATTCGTACGATTCGTGGGACGACGGCCATCGAGGGAAACACGCTGACCGAGGAGCAGATCACGGCCGTGCTGGCGGGGAAGCGCGTGGCGGCAACGCGGCGCGAAATTGACGAGGTGAAAGGTGCCCATCGCGCCTATGCGAAGATCGAGTCGTTCAATGCGTATTCGGTTAAGGATCTCTTAAAGGCGCACGCGTTGATGACGAAGGGGCTTGTTGAGCGTCCGGGCGAATTCCGCAAGTGTGCCGTGGGGGTGATGAATGGCGCGGGTGAAGTCGTGCATCTTGCTCCGCGTTTTGAACTCGTTCCAGGACTGATGGATGATTTGTTTGCGTGGCTTGCCGATTCCGATGAGCCAGTGCTTATAAAGAGTTGCGTCTTTCACTGGTGCTTTGAGGACATTCATCCATTTCCAGACGGCAATGGGCGCACTGGACGCCTTTGGCAGACCGTGTTGCTCGGCTCGTGGAATCCGCTCTTTTACGGCGCGCCAATTGAGAACATCGTATGGGCGCATCAGTCGGAGTATTATGCAGCGATACGGGCGGTTGAAGAACACGACATGGACATCGCTCCGTTCATTGAGTTCATGCTTGACAAGATTCTTCGGACACTGAAGGCCAAGGGTGAAGCATATGAGGTAGGGGAAGAAAGTAGGGTTAAGAGTAGGGATAAAAGTAGGGATAAGGTATTGTGCCTTTTGCGCAAGCAGCCTGATTTGACGCAAGCTGAGCTTGCTAATGCATTGGGATTGACGGTAAAGGCGATTGAGAAGATCGTTCGTCAGTTGAGGGGTGCTAATCTCATCAAGCGTGAGGGCGGCAAGAAATTCGGACGCTGGATTGTGGCATAAAAGAGAATGAGCAAGTACACATATCCCTGATTCTACATGTTTCTACATGTTCTACACGGCTCAATGGACACTCCGAGTATTTCGTGGTTGAAAGGGCGCGGCGGATGTGCCGCGACTGTAGGATTTTGGCGGTCGGCCGTGCGTGTTTGCGCGGGATATGGTAAAATATACGCATGGAGTGCTCCATAGCCATCGTCGGCATGTCTTGCCGCTTCGCCGCCTGCCCTACGCCGGCGGCGTTCTGGAACGCCGTCATGTCGCGGCGGTGCTGCCTCACGCCCCTCGGGCCGGACGCAGAGATCCCGCTCGGGCAGCGCAACGTGTTCGAGCGCCCGTATCCCGTCCGCATGGGGCAGCTGGGCGGACTCTTCTCGTGCGTTCCGTCGATGCAGAACTTCCCGCGCCAGGTGAACGCCGGCGAGAACCAGGACCTCTACTTCGCGTCGCAGCTCGCGTTCGACGCGCTTGCGGACGCGGGGATGCGCCACCATGCGTCCGAGCCTGTGCGCGGCAGCGTTCGCGTCGGCTACGCTCCGCCTTTCAACGCGTCCACGGTGAACTGGCTGCAGCACACGGCGTTCATGGACCAGACGATCGACATCATCCGCCGCTTCTTCCCGCACGCGCCCGAGGAGTCGATGGACGCGGTGCGCGCAAAGCTCTTCGAGTCGCTTCCCGCGCCGAACGCGTCCTCGTTCCTCCTCGGCACCGGATACCGCTTCGCCTCGTGGATCGCGCGCGAGTGCGCGTTCACGGGAGTCGCCACGACGATGGACGCCGGCATGCTGACCGGCGCGGCGGCGATAATGGACGCCGTCGGCGACCTGGTGTCGGAACGCGCAGACGTCGCGATCGTCGGCGCGCTGACGCCTCCGATCCCGCGCGCGTACCTAGAGGGGCTCTCCGGCGAGGTGCCGTTCTCGACGCGCAGCGAGCTGCATCCGTTCGCGCAGGACCAGGACGGGACGATCCCCGGCGAGGGCGGGGCGTTCTTCGTCCTCAAGCGCCGCGCGACCGCGCTCAAGGACCACGACAGGATATACGCGCTCATCAAGTCCGTCGCGATCGGACACAACCCCGCAGACGATCCCTCCGCGATGCTCGCCGAGGCGACGAACGGGAGCGGGATGCCGGTCAAGACGATCGGGCTCGTCGAGGCTGACGGCAGCGGAATCGCCGTCGCGGAGCGGCGCGAGATAGAGGCCGTGCAGAAGCTGTGGGGCGAGCACAAGCCGGGCGGTCCGCTCGTCGCGCTCGGGTCCGTGAAGGGCAACATCGGCCACACGCTGCGGGCCTCCATGGCGGCGGGCATCCTAAAGGCCGCCCTCGCGCTGCACAGGCGCGTCCTTCCGCCGCAGATCTCGCCGGAGCGTCCGCACGAGGCGCTCTCGAACCTCTCCTCGAGCGCGTACCTCCTCTCCGAGGCGCGTCCGTGGATAACGGGCGACAGCTCGAGCCCAAGGCGCGCGGCGGTGCTCGGCGCGAACTTCGACGCGACGGATCCAGTTGGCCCCGCGGCCAAGGGCGGACGCGCGGCGGCGGTGATTCTCGAGGAGGAACCGGAGGACAGGCTGTGACGACGGACTTCGGGGCTACGGGAGGGACCGAGCTTGTGCTCGTGTCTGCGGCGGACGACGCGGCGCTCGCGGCGGAGGCCGCGCGCATAGTCGCGTACATAGACCGCGTTCCCGACGCGCCGCTCGCGGACATCGCCTACACCTGCTCGCTCTCGCACGGCGACGCGGTCCTCGCGCTCGTCGTGTCGAGCGTGCACGACCTGCGCGCGCGGCTCGCGTCGGCGCGCGACAGGATCGCCTCTGGCGCGGCGCGCATACGCGACAAGAGCGGGACGTACTACTTCAGGGAGCATCTCATCGGCGAGGGGAAGGGTAAGCTTGCGTTCGTGTATCCCGGCGTGATGAGCTACTACCCCGACATGATGCGCGACATAGCGATACTCTACCCGGAGTGCCGCTCGGCGTTCGACGAGCTCGAGGAGGCGCTTTCGGACGACCCGGAGTTCACGCCGTCCAGCTTCATCTTCCCCCCGGCGTCGTACTACCGCCACGATGCGGACATCTTCAGCTCCGGCGCGTACGCGCAGGCGTTCGTCGCGTCGTTCTCCGGATGCGTCGCGCTCTCGCGCCTCATGGAGGCGATCGGCGTGACGCCGGACGGAGTCGTCGGATGCGTCGGCGGAGATCTCGCCGCGGTCATGCGCTCCGGAGCGGCCGGTACGGACAATCCGCGCCCCGTGCGCGTGAAGGCGATACGCGAGATATACAAGATCGTAGACACGGCGGTGGACCATGCGGGGCTTCCCAAGACGGCGATGGTGTCCGTGCTGCTCAAGCACGAAGGCGAGGCGGACGAGGTGGTGA
>JAFPDR010000149.1 GCA_017389885.1 Kiritimatiellia bacterium | reverse complement strand
GCATTGGCGAGGTCGTCGACGTTCACCTCGCGCAGCTTCGCCACGTAGTCGGCGCGGCGCTGGTCGGCGTCCGCCATGCGCTTCTGGAAGTCCGCGTCCGCGAGGTCGAGCGTGCCGCGAAACACATCCATAGCCGCAGCAGGGCCGATTGCGAAGGCGTCGTATACCAGCCCGCCGAGCGCGCCGATCTTCGCGCCGACGAGCGCGATGACCGCCTTCGCCTTCTTTGCGAAAGTCTCGAGCCAGTTGATCGCGTTCAACGCGCCCGCGCGGACGCCGCCAGGGAAGTCCTCGGACCACATTCCGATGATGTTCCCGACGACCTTCAGGAAGAGATTGTGCATCCCGGTGCCGAGTGTTTTCAACGCGTCCGCCGCCTCGTCGCCCGCGTTCGCGGCGGATGTGCCGACGCCAGGCATGAGCTCCTGAAGCTGGCGGAACTTCTGCACCACTTCCTCGCCGCCGTTGATGAGCGGCTGGAGCTCCAGCGCGGAACGCCCGAACATACGCGTCGCCTCCGCTCCGCGCTTCGCCGGGTCCTCTATTTTCGCCAGGGCCTCGATTGCGTTGTAGAACGCGCCCTCGCCCGTCTTGCCCGTCGCGCGCTCCAGATACTGCATGGAGCGGATGAGTTGGCCGGTGCCGATGTTCAATCCGGCAATCTGAAATGCGGTGGACGTTTTCGTCAGAAACTCCACGGACGTGCCCGCCTTCATAGCCATGTCGGAGAGGGAGCCGAGCTCGTCGATGCCGCTCTTGATGGAGCGGAAAGAGAGATACGCGCCGGCCGCCGCGATTGCGCCGCCCATGACGGCGCGTATCTGCGCGCCCGTCGCCTTCGCGCGGGCGGCGATGGAATTGAACGCGCCGGCGGTTTGGTCGACGCCCTTGATCGCTACCTGGTGCGTTGACTTGCTCATACCAGGCCCTCCGCCAGACTTTCGGGTTCAAGGTATTCGACGTAGAATGTCGCCCACTCAAGCGGAAAGTGGCTGATGTCGTTTTCCTCGCGCCGTATGCGGTTCACGATCGCGCCCGCGTTCGCGTTGCGCACGATGCGCATGATGATGTCGCGCAAGTCCTCGACGATTTCGTTTCCGCCGTTAAGCGTCAGGCCGTTTGCGCTCGCCGTGCGCGGCGTGACGACGTTCTCGATGACCTTCTCGCCGTTCTCGCCCTTGACGAGGCCGCCGACGCAGAACATGACGGAAAAAAGGTCGTCCTCTTTCAGCGCCTCGTTTTCCTCGATCGGCGTTATCCACAAAAACGGGGAGCTCTTCTCGCCTGGCCTCCCCTGCGCGTATGCGCCGACGTGAACATCAAGGCCGCGCCCGAAATGCTGGACGCAATAATTGAGCACGTCCGCGCTGTTGCAAACGGCGGTCGCCGCGTTGTTCATTATCTGCCGATGTGAAATCATGCCGCACCTCTTTTCTGCATGAGCTTGGCGAGCTCTTTGTAGTAGACGCCTTGCGCCCATTCCCGCAAATGCCTCTCGACCTGCGAGCCGAACGGCTCCGGCAATACCTCGCGCGGATTGTGCGCATACTCGCGCGGTATCTCGCGGATGCCGAGACGGTGCCACGCATAGCGCGTGCGCGGGTCGTTGAACTCCGGGCCGCCTGTGCCGTCCTGGAACTTGACCGCCCATTCCGCGAGGCGGTCCGGCCAGCCGATGATCTGCCAGCCGTTGCGCTTGAAGGCGACGATGTTCGCCTTGTTTGCAAGCACGCCGCCCATTGGACGCGACGTCGTGCCGCGCTTCGCGCGCAGCTCCCGCGTGAACTCCTCGAAGTCGTGGAACTTCGGCACGCCCTCGACGCCGCCGGCGTTGCGGACGATCTTGGAGAATCGGCCCTTGAGCGCAGCGCAGGCGCGTCCGTAGGATTTGCGCCACAGCGCGCGCTCGTCAATCTCCACGCGCTTCGCCCACCGCTCCAGCTCCTTGAAGGAGATGTCGAGCGTGACGGTCTTGTTGCGTCCGCGCCCGGCGGTCGCAATCACTCCCGTGTCTGTGAGCTTCATGGCCATCGTGGTTCACTCCATTGGCGCGCGCGCCTCGCTTGTGCAGCGCATGACGAGATACCCGTCGAGCGCGCGGGTGATTTGCTGGACCGTGAGCGTCACGCCCGCCGAGACGGTGAGCTCGTCGCCTATCTTGACGTATGCCGCGAGCGCGTTCTGCGGATGCGACGCCGGGACGCGGACCGTCCACGGGTTTGCCGTGAGGGGGTCGAGAGTGGGGCCTGCGCTCTGACTCTGCGACTCGCCCTCCAGCACCTGCGCGGCAAATGTGCCGCGACGATGCGGTGCGGCGTCCTCGGTCCACTGGACCGGGCGAAGCATCGGCGCGAGGGCCTTCTCATTGATGAACTTGATCGGCATTTTCTTTCGCCTCTTGTTTCGCTTGCAGGTTCTTCACCGCGTTGAACAGCGCGAGCGCTTCCGCCTCTTTCTCCTCCGCCTTCAGCGCGGACGCCGTGAAGGGGAGCGCCCACCCTTTCAGCAGCTCCGACCGCTTCGGTATCTTCACCTCGTCGGGCTTCGCCGCCCACATCCGTATCGTTGCGAACATGAGCGACGCGATGTCCGCCAACGCGAGCGGGAGCCAAACTCCCATTGTCCGCGCGCCTTCGTCGAGCGCCGCCGCCGTGATGCTCTCGCCGCCCTGCGTCCGGCTTAGCAGAGCAGCCCGATAAAATCCGATAGCGGACTTCCCTCGGGCACGCCTGCCAATTCCTTCGCGAGCGTCTGGAGCTGCCGGAGCGACAGCTCCTCGGCGTTGACGGGTTCGCCTTCGCCTTCGGCAAGGGTGCAGTGCTCCGCGATAAGGCGCGTATAGGCGTCGTCGAGGCACTCCTTGCCCTCCGCGAAGATTTCGCGCGACTCGCGCAGCTCCTTCACGGTGAGGCGCTTGACGAGCACCTTCACGCCGCCGATGTCGACTATCGCCTTGTCGCAGAACATTGTCGCTCCTTCCTTACGATGCCGAGCCGTCGGGCCTGAAGGTCACGTCATACGTCGCCTTACGGTCGCCGCTCGCGTCGATGGACGGCGCGGAAACCTTCGTGACGATGCACTTGGCATACGCGACGGACG
>JAFPDR010000148.1 GCA_017389885.1 Kiritimatiellia bacterium | reverse complement strand
TCTGCGGAGCGTTCGGCGTCCGTTGCGCCGGCGGGCCACTGTCCGGCGTTCGGCCACTCGGACTTCACGAACTTGAACGGGCCGGACGGACGGTCCGCCACGGCGAATCCCGCGCGGGCGTCGTTGTATCCGCGCCCCTTGCGCTCGAGATGGAAGATCATCACGTACTTCCCGGTAGCCGGCGCCTTGACGACCTTCGGCCGCTCGAGGATGCAGTCCTTCTCGATGTCGTGACCTTCCGCGTCCGACACCTTGAGCGCGATCCCCTCGTTCTTCCACGTCACGAGATCGCGCGACGAGTAGCATCCGACGCCAACCTGCGCGCGGTTGCCGGCCTTTCCCTCGACCTTGTGCTCGCCGTACCAGTACCACGTGTCGCCGTCCCTCAGAAGCCCGCCGCCGTGCGCATTGATGTGCACGCCGTCGGTGTCGTTCCAGATGCCGCCGTTGGGCAGCGCGTACGCAGACGCCGCAAAAAGCGCCGCGGCAATGAGAATTTCAGTCTTCATGCCGTAGATTATACCAAAGCGCGCAACTGCGATGCATCCCCCTTTTTGTGGGATGCCTCCCCCGCGCCGCAAACGCGCGTTTCCGGACCGTGATGCCGTCGAGCTTCTGCCTTTTGGTATAATATGCGGCGAAATGGACAACGAGGCGTCAGAGCTTAGGTACAACGAGAGCCTCCCGATATGCGAGCATCGGGCGGAGATCATCGCGCTCCTAAAGTCGCACCAGGTCGTGATAGTATGCGGGGACACGGGCTCGGGAAAGACCACCCAGCTGCCGAAGATGGCGATGGAGCTCGGACTCGGCGCGCGCGGAAGGCGCATCGCCTGCACCCAGCCCCGCCGCCTCGCCGCGGTCACTGTCGCGGAACGCGTCGCCGAGGAGCTCGGATGCGAGGTCGGCGCGACAGTCGGATACCAGCACAGGTTCGCGAGAAAACTCTCCGACTCCACCCGCGTCAAGTTCATGACCGACGGAGTCCTTCTCGCCGAGACGCGCGCAGATCCGCTCCTCCGCGCCTACGACGCGATCATCGTCGACGAAGCGCACGAGCGCACGCTCAACGTCGACTTCCTCCTCGGCATCCTCAAGCGCATCCTCGCGAAACGCCGCGACCTGAAGGTGATCGTCTCCTCCGCAACGCTCGACTCCGAGCGCTTCTCCGCCTTCTTCAACGGCGCGCCGGCGATATCGGTCCCTGGAAGGCTCTTCCCCATCGAGGTGCGGTACATGGAGCCGCCGGACCGCGAGGAGCGCGACCTCGCGCGCGACGTAACCGCCGCGCTCGCGACACTCCCGCCGAAGGACGACGTGCTGGTGTTCCTCCCGGGCGAGCGCGACATCCGCGAGACGGCCGACCATCTGCGCCGCACGCCCTCCTTCGCCGCGGACGACATCATCCCCCTTCTCGCGTCACTGCCATCCGGCGAGCAGCAGCGCGCGTTCCGCCTCTCCGCGCGCCGCCGCGTCGTCCTCGCGACGAACGTGGCGGAGACCTCGGTCACTATTCCCGGGATCCGCGCCGTCATAGACTCGGGGCTCGCGCGAATCTCGCGCTACATACACCGCACCCAGGTGCAGCGCCTCCAGATCGAGCCCGTCTCGCAGGCCTCGGCGAAGCAGCGCGCGGGAAGGTGCGGAAGGCTCGGACCCGGCACTTGCGTGCGCCTCTACTCGGAGGAGGACTTCGAATCGCGCGAGAAGTACACTCCGCCGGAAGTCCTTCGCTCCTCGCTCGCCGGCGTCATCCTCACGATGCTCGACCTTGGCCTCGGCAACATCGAGGAGTTCCCCTTCATCGACCCTCCGAAGCCGGCTATGGTGCGCGAAGGACTCAAGGAACTCCTCGAACTCGGCGCGATACGGCACGACGCGGAGCACGCCATCGCGCTCACCAAGACGGGACGCCGCCTCGCGCGAATCCCAGTGGAGCCCCGCCTCGCGCGTATGCTGATCGCCGCCTCCGAATTCGCGACGCTCCCCTCCGCAATCCCCGTAGTCGCCGCGATGAGCTGCGACGACCCGAAGCGGCGTCCGGTCGAGGAGCGCGAGAAGGCGGACCAGGCGCACGCGCAGTTCAGGCGTCCGGGCTCGGACTTCCTCGGGACGCTCGCGCTCTGGAACTGGTGGGACGACCAGACGAAGACGCTCTCGCAGTCGCAGCTGCGCAAGCTCGCGAAGAAGACGTACCTCTCCTATCCGAAGATGCGCGAATGGCGAGACCTGTCGCGTCAGCTCGCGGAACTCTCGAAGCGCCTCGGACTCGACGTAGAGAGCGACAACGGCGGACCCGACTCGCTCCACCGCGCGCTGATGACGGGGCTCCTCTCGCGCATCGGACACCTCGACCCAGAGGAACACGACTACCGCGGCGCACACGCGCTCCGCTTCGCCCTGCATCCAAGCTCGGTCCTGACGAAGAAGACTCGCGCGCCACGCCCCGCGAACCACGAACAGCGGACCGCAAGCCACGCTCCGGAGTGGATCGTCGCAGGCGAACTTGTCGACACCTCGCGCCTCTTCGCGCGCAACGCCGCAGTAATAGACGTGCGCTGGATCGAGTCCATCGCCGCCGACGTGGTGAAGCGCAGCTACCGCGAGCCGGAGTGGGACGCGGCGAACGGATTCGTCCGCGCGACGGAGCAGGTGACTCTCTACGGACTCGTCATCGTCCCGGCGCGGCGCCGCGACTACAGCAGAATCGACCCGGTCGTGTCGCGCAGGCTGTTCATCCTCTGCGGACTCGTCCGCCGCGAATTCCCGCATCCGCCGCGCGAAGTGCGCGAGAACTCGTCCGTCATCGCCGAAATGCTCCGCCGCGCGGAGCGCATGAGGCGTCCGGAGCTCTTCGACGAAGACGCGCTCGCCGCCCACTTCGACGCGTCGGTCCCGCCCGAGATCGTCTCGGCGCGCGACCTCGCGAAGTGGCTCAGGACGGCGACGGAGGAAGAGAAGTCGCGCTTCCGTCTCGACAGACGCAAATGGCTGCCGAAGGTGGGAACCTCTTCGACGGCGTTCCCGGATTCCCTGCGCATAGGCCAGGCGCGCCTTGCGCTCTCGTACCGGCACACACCGGACGATCCGAATACGGACGGAATAACATGCACGGTCGCGAAGGCGGACGCCGGCGCGCTCGCGCTGTGGAACGCGGAGTGGCTCGTTCCAGGCGCGCTTCCCGAGAAGCTTGCGTTCATGCTCGGCACGCTTCCCTCCTCGCTGAGGCGCGTCGTCTCGCCGATCTCCGATACCGTCGCGATACTCATGCCGCTTCTGCGTCCGGACGAAACCCCGCTCGCCGACGCGCTCAGGAAGGTGCTTCGGGAGCACAACGGGATCATCGTGCCGGAGAGCGCATGGGCGAACGTGAAGTATCCGCCGCATTTGATGGTCCGCTACAGGATCAAGGACGAAGACGGCCGCATCGTCGCAGACACGCGAAACCTCGACGAGGCCCTCGCGGCGGCAGGTGCATCGTCCGGCCGCAGGCCCCTCCAGGGCGAGGAGACAAAGCACGTCGACTGGGATTTCGGACCGATCGCGGAGCAGGTCGAGTCGCGGAGCGGCGGCTGGACGCTCGCGCACTACCCCGCGCTCTCGGACTGCGGAGACGGCGTCGTCGTGCGGCTGTTCAAGTCCGCGGCGGATGCGGCGCGCTCGCACGCTGCGGGCGTCGCGCGGCTGATGTGCATGAGAACAGCGGGAACGTCGCGTCCGTCGTTCCAGACGAAGCGACTCTCCCTCGGCGCGGCGCTGTACCTCAAGTCAATCGGCTACGACTCAGAGCGCATCGGCTCGGACATACTGTGGTCGGCCGTAAGGGCGTCGATGGTCGACGGACTTCCCTCCGTGCGCGACAAGGACGAATTCGAGTCGCGGCTCAAGGAGAGGCGCGGCGCATTTGCCGCGGCGAAGGCGGAGATCGAGTCGCTGTTCGCGTCCGCTCTCGACGCCGCGGCGAACTGCTCGGACGCGCTCGCGCGCTCGAACGCCGCGGAAGACGTCGCGGACTCGATAGACACGCAGCTCGCGTGGCTCGTGTTCCCGGGCTTTCTGCGGGCCGTCTCACCGGAGCGGCTTCGCCACTACGCGCGCTACATGAAGGCGATCTCGGTGCGCGTAGACCGCGCGCGGTCGAATCCGTCGGGAGACCGCGCGAAGGAGTCGCGCGTCGCGCCCTACTGGGAGCGCTACCGCGAGGCAGTCGTCTCGAAGGACGCGAAGATCGACCGCGACGCGCTCGCGGAATACCGCTGGATGGTGGAGGAGTTCCGCGTCTCGGTCTTCGCGCCGGAGGTGCGCGCGGCGATTCCGGTCAGCGAGAAGCGCCTTGACGCGAAGTGGGCGGAAGTGCGTCTCACCTAGTGCGGAATATCAGCTTCTTCTGCACGAGGTAGCTTGCGACGAAGAGAACGACGTCGGCAAGTATCTTCACGGCCGTGACCGCGACTCCGCGCACGTCGAGAAGCGCCGCGCAGCCTTCCGTGAGCGCATAGCTCGCGGCTCCCACCGCGAGGACGAGCGCGAAGTATCCGTAGTAGCTGCGGTGGCGGCGGCGAGGTGCGGAGCGCTCGCGCCTGAAGACCACGAAGCGGTTGTAGAAGTAGTTGAAGTGCGACGACACGAACCTGGCCGCCAGGAGCGCTATCAGGACGTCGTCCCGCCGCGGGGTGTCCTTCGCCGCCAGCGCCCACATCACGGCGGCGAAGATTCCGTTGTCGATGAGGAACGACAGCACGGACGATATGCAGAACTGGAAGAGCGAGCGGTATATCCGAATCGTGTCGAGGAGCGGATTGAAGTGGCTCGTCGCGTTGGAGTCGATGTAGACGGTCTCGATCGGGATCTGGAGCGGACGCGACGGATGGTTCTTCGCGTCCGCGAGCATCGCCATCTCGTACTCGTACCTGTCTCCTGGTATGCCGGCGACGCGCGGCAGAAGCGCCGCGGGGATTCCGCGGAGCCCGGTCTGCGTGTCGCGCACCATGAGGCCAGTCATCATGAAGAAGAACCAGCGCGTCCACCAGTTTCCGAAGCGGCTCCTCAGCGGGACCTTGCCGGAGAACGAGCGCACGCCGAGGACGAGTCCGTCGCGGTGGCTCTTAAGCCCCTCCGCGACCTTCGCGATGTCGTCGGGCGTGTGCTGTCCGTCGGCATCCGCGGTTATGACGTCCGCGGAGTCGCCGATGTAGGCGAATCCCGTCTTGAGCGCGGCGCCCTTGCCGCGGTTCCTCTCGTGGACGAGTATCTTCTCTGCGTACTTCTCCGCCTGCGGGAATATCTCGCGTCCGGTGGTGGATCCGTCGTCCACGATGACGATACGCGAAAAGCGCTCCCTCAGCTTCGGAAGGAGCGCCAGCAGTTTTTCGTCCGGATTGTACGCCGGTATGAGTACCGTCACCGGACAGAGTTGTTCAGCTTCTTTTCCCATGCCCGCTCCTCTTTGACGGCCCGCGCGCGCTCCTGCAGCTTGACGTAGTCGAGCCTGTTGCGGAAGAGATCCCTGAGAACGGATTCGGGGAGGAACACGATCCCCTTCGCGCGCACGGCGGAGGCGAAGTCCTCGTAGCTTGAGTTCTCCCTCATGGCCTGCGGCACGGCCGAGAGGAACATGTCCGTCGGCGCGCGGTCTGCAGTCACGGTCGAGTAGCGCGTCCCGAAGAAGCACGTGCCGCCCTTGCGCAGCATGACCTCCATGTCCGTGCGGATCTTGTTTAGCCTGTCGACCATCGCCTTGGTCTTGGTGTTCGGCCTGAACGTCCCGTCGAACACGACCTTCGTCGCGACGGTCGGGGCGGAAGGCTGCGGCGCAGGCTTCTTCGCGGCGGCGCGAGCGGGAGCCTTCTTCTTCTTCGGCTTCGGGTTGTCGTCGAAGAGGTCGTCGAAGTCGTCGGATATGTCGGAGTCGTCGTCAGCCGGCTCCGCCGCCTCCGCGGCGGCGGTCTCTGGAGCCGCGGACTCCGCCGGGGCGGAAGGCGCGATCTCGACCTGCTCTATGCGCACTCCTGGCTGAGTCTTGAGGAACTCGTCCCAGGGAATGACCTGGCGCGTGACCTGCTGTCCGTTGATGCGGAAGGCCGTGCCGAAGCGCTCAACCTTGTAGGGCGGCGGAATGAACTTGCCGTCGATGAATACGAGCCCGGACGAGAACGGCTTGCCGACCGTCGCCTTCAGCTCTACGAGCGCCTGCTTCGGAACCGCCCCGAAGGAACGCTTCGCCTCCGCCGCCTCCGCGGCAGACACGGCAACCGCAAACGCGGCGAACGCCGCCATTCGCACCACTGCACTATTCATTCCCATGAACTTTTAAAAGATCCCACGTTGCCGTAGCACAGAATCTCCGGAACCCGTCGTTCCTAGTAGGGGTTGCCCCCTTTTAAAAATGTCGGTCGAAGAAATTTCTGCTGAATCCGCGTGCAACACAGGACCCACGTCCTGAAATCAACTTTCCCTCACCTCGATGCCGGCGGTCGCCTTGAGGGCGTCGACGATCCGCTGGAAGTCCTTGCCCACCTCTTCGTCGGTGAGGGTCTTCTCCGCAGACCTGAACTCGAGCGAGTAGGCGCGCGAGTCCTTGAAGACGTCGAAGAGAGTCACCTTGACGAGGTCCTTTCCGCCGTTCCTGCGGATGACATCCTCAACGGCGGCGTTCGTCACCGACTTCGCGGCGACGATAGCGATGTCGCGCCTCACGAGCGGGAACTGCGGCACGGGCGAGACGCGCCCGAGCTCGTTCACGCGCTTGAGGAGAGGCTTCAGGTCGACCTCGCAGAGCGCCATCTGCGTCGTGAGGCGGTACGGATGCCTCATCTTCGCCGAGAGCGCGCCCATTACGCCGACCTGGCGTCCGTTGAGCTTCACCGCGAGCGCGGCGCCCTTCGCGAACGCCGGATGGTCCGCCGCCTCGAACTCGAGCTTCCCCGCGTGCAGCTTCGCGACGAGCTCCTCCACGGCGCCCTTCATCCACAGCACCGCCTCCTCCTCGGAGAGCGGCGCGCGCGTCCTTAGCGCCTCGCGTCCGACGGGACCGACGAAGCCGAGCGAGAGGGTCTCCTTCTCGCACGGG
>JAFPDR010000147.1 GCA_017389885.1 Kiritimatiellia bacterium | reverse complement strand
GGCCGATGAATAGGGATCCGATGGACTGCACGCCCATGGAGACGATGATCGTGGGAATGGAGAGAACGAAGAGGACGGGGTGCCCTTGGAACATGATCGGGGCGGACGAACGGGCGCGCGAACGCGAGCGCGAGGAGCCCCAGCGCGAGGCAGCGGCACGCGAGCAGCAGGATGTCCTCGAGAAGCACCTTGCGCTTGCGCTTCTTCATCGTCTTGTCGAGGAACAGCCACGCGCCCCATGGTATCCTGCGCGCGTTCTTGCGCGTCAGTATCTGGATTATGATCGGGATCGCGACGGCGAGCAGCCCGAGGAGCATCGCGAAGTTTATGAACTGCATTGCCTACCGCCCTCCGCTGCGCCTGCGCGACAGGTACTCGACGAGAGCCTTGTCGAACGGGACCTTCGTGTTCATCGGCGCGTAGTCCGCGCCCATCTTGCGCACGCCGTCGCCCACCTTCTTGAGGAACGCGTTGACCTGCTCGAGGTAGCCCGCGCGGATGGACTTCGCGTCGAGCATCATCTCGTCCTTCCCCTCGAGGTTCTCGAAGTGGATGTGCCCGTCGAAGTCGAACGTGAGCTCCTCCTCGGCCATCACGTGGAGGACCGCGATCTCGTGCTTCCTGTAGTTGAAGTGGTGGAGCGCCTTGACGAGCTCGTCGGGGTCGGACGTGAAGAGGTCCGAGACCACTATCACGAACCCGCGCGAGGGGATGCGCTCGGCGATGTCGTTGATGACGGGGGCGGGGTCCGTCTCGCCGCCCGGCTTGGACTTGTCGAGGAACTCGAGTATGCGCCTCGTCTGCGACGCGGACGACTTCGCGGGGAGGTACTCGCGTATCTTCGTGTCGAAGGTCACGAGCCCCACCGCGTCCTGCTGGCCGGCGAGCATGTACGTGAGCCCCGCCACGAGGTAGCGCGCGTAGTCGAACTTCGAGAGCTTCTTCCCGTCGACCTCCGCCGCCGCGTCCCCGTCGTAGGCCATCGAGCCCGAGCAGTCGAGGAGGATCGTCGTGCGGAGGTTCGTCTCCTCCTCGTACTGGCGGATGTAGAGCCTGTCCTTCCTGCCGAGAACCTTCCAGTCCAGCGTCCTCAGGTCGTCGCAGGGCATGTACTGCCTGTGCTCCGCGAACTCGACCGAGTTGCCCTTCTTCGGCGAGCGGTGGCGGCCGGAGATGAAGCCGGACTTCATCGTCCGCCCGAACAGCTCGCAGCGCGAGATCGTGGCCGTCGTCTTCGGCGGCAGCCACTTCATGTACGACGGTTGTGAGAGCTTGGCCATCAGATCTCGAGGTCGAGAGTGGGCTTGAGTTCCTTGAGCAGCATGTTGACGAGGTCGTCGGACGTGACGCCCGCCGCCTCGGCCGCGAAGGTGGTGATCACGCGGTGGCGGAGAACCGGCATCGCGACGGACTCCACGTCCTTCATCGTGCAGTGGTGGCGCCCGTGCAGGATCGCCCACGCCTTCGCCGCCGTGATGAGCGAGATGCCCGCGCGCGGGCCCGCGCCCCAGCCGACGAGCTCCTTGACGAAGTCCGGCACGCCCGGCTCCTTCGGACGCGACATCCTGGCGAGCGTCGCGGCGTACTGGATGACGTGCGGCGCCACGGGAACGCGCTTGACGACGTCCTGGAGCTTCTGCACCGTCTCCCCGTCGAGCACCTTCTCGAGCTTCACCTTGCGGTTGGACGTCACGTTGCGGATGATCGTCTCCTCGTCCGCGGCGGACGGATACTTCACGATGATGTTGAAGAGGAATCGGTCCATCTGCGCCTCGGGGAGCGGATACGTTCCCTCCTGCTCGATCGGGTTCTGCGTCGCCATGACGAAGAACGGCTCGGGCAGGTTGTACGTCTTCGTGCCGACCGTGATGTGGTGCTCCTGCATCGCCTCGAGCAGCGCCGCCTGCGTCTTCGGCGGGGTTCGGTTGATCTCGTCCGCGAGCAGCATGTTCGTGAAGACCGGGCCCTCGACGAAGCGGAACTTGCGCTCGCCCGACTCCTTGTCCTCCTCGAGGACGTCCGTTCCGGTGATGTCGGACGGCATGAGGTCCGGCGTGAACTGCACGCGCTTGAACTTAAGGTCGAGGACCTGCGAGAGCGTCGCGATGAGGAGCGTCTTCGCGAGGCCCGGCACGCCCATCAGCAGCACGTGGCCGCGCGCGAAGATCGCGGTGAGCACGAGCTCGATGACGTCCATCTGCCCGATGACGACCTGCGAGAGGTTCTCCTTCGCGAGGGCGAACTTCTCGTTGAGGAGCTTGATGAGCTCCACGTCGTCCGCGCTCATCTCCGGCGGCGGGGTGTTGTCGACCTTGATCTGCGTCTTCGCGGGCTCGGGCGCGGGCTCGGCCGGCTTCGGCGGCGCCACGACGGCCTTCTTCGGCTCCTCGATCTCGATCTTCGCGTTCACGCTCGCGCCGAACTTGATCCTGTCGCCGGACTTGAGCCCGACCGTCGTGATCTTGTTCCCGTTCACGTACGTGCCGTTCGTCGAGCCGAGGTCCTGCAGCATCCAGGCCCCGTTCCTGCAGCAGATGAACGCGTGAAGCGACGAGACGTCCGGGTCCTTCAGCGCCAGCTGGCACTGCCCCGGGTCGCGCCCTATCTTGACTCCCTGCTCGGGAAGCGCGTACGCCTTCGTCTGTTCGTTGACCGTTACCGTCAGTTTAGCTTTCATTTAGCCCCCTTGGGAGTCTCTTGCTTTCGTTGTTAAGTCACAGCCCGCAGTGATGCCCTGCACCAAGCGTTATGGAATATTATACCACATAATCCCTTTTCCGTGAGCGGGAAAATCGAACCAACTGCCAACTACTCGTACCTGAACTGCAGCGTGGCGGTGCAGTCCGCGTCCGAGACGGCGCGCACCCAGTACGCGCGGATCGCGCTAATGTCCTTTTCGAGCGCCGCACCGGCCTTGAGGTCGAGCGTCGTCAAGGCGCTCCACATGCCGTCGCCGGCGATGTCGATTTCGATCTTCACCTTCGCGTCGCGGTCCGAGACCGCCGTCAGCGTCTTCCTGTCGTAGCCCGTCATCAGGTACGGATCCGACGCCTCCCCGGCCTTGACGGGCGTGTCCAGCCACGGGCCGCCATTGCCGCGCGGCTTGCCGAACTTCCACAGCTCGTCGACTACGCCAAGCCACACCCCGGCAGTCGAATCCGTCACGATGCGGGCGGACTCCGGACGCCCGAAGCGCATCAGGCCCGTCATCACGAGAAGCCCGCGCCACGTGCAGTAGTCGCAGATGCCGGGGTTCGCGTGCGTGGCGATCGGACGCATCTTCGCGTAGCCGCCGGCGTTCTCGGCCGGGAGCTCGTAGAACGTTCCGCCGACGTTCAGCATGTCGCGCTCGGTGCAGATTTCGCGGCAGACGCGTCCGTGCGCCGTGATCGGCCCCTCGGAACTCCATCCGCACCACGGAAGCCGCCACCTGCTCCCCGAGTCGTCAACGATCAGCACCGAAGACTTCTCGCCGAACACGCCCTCGGCGGCGAAGCGGCACTTCGCGCGCATGTCCGCGGCCGCCTTCGAATCGGCCCCTGCGACCTTCCTCAACTTGAGGTCCGCCCCCATCTCGTAGTATCCGCCGGCGCCGTTGCATGTCGTGTCGAGCAGCCTGAGCTTAAGATCCTCGTCGCCGTCTCCGCTCATCACAAGGGCCTGGAGGTCGCCCATCTGCGTCGTAGGCCCGCCGATGCCGGCGAAGACCGAATCCGGCGCAGCGCCGCGCCTGTCCCTGTTCGCGTAGTTGAAGAACGCGGTGACGTCCTTCGCGTCGCACTTCGCGACAAGGCGCACCCACTCGCCCTTTTCGGACTCGAGCGGAACGACCGCCGCCTGGTGCCCCGCTGCGGACGTCGCGCCGCCCCGCTCGACGCGGCGCCAGCTTCCGTCGCCCCTTTCGTCGACCTCAACGTCGAACGCAAACGGCGTCTCGCTCGAGACGTAGAGCGTGCGCATGTCGTATCCGGCGAGGAGGTACGGGTCGGACACCGCGCCCTTCTTCACGTCCTCGCGCTGCCACACCGCCCCGCGCCCGATGGCGGGCCCGAACGAGTCGAGGTCCTTCGGGTCGACGAACCAGAGGTTGGAGTTCGACTGCGCAGGCCCCGCGAGCCCGCCCTTCGCCTTGCGCTTGTTGAGGAACTCGTTCGCCGCGGTGTCGTCGCAGCCAAGCACGAGCTTGTCGCCCCAGCGGCAGAAGTCGCCGACGATCTTGAGGTAGTTCGAGCGCGGACGTATCCCGGCCGAGTTCTTCGCGCTCATCGTCGCGGGGAAGTGCCAGAACGTGCCGTGCATCGTCATCAGGAAGTCGTCTCCCTCGCCGATCTCGCGGATGCGCGGCCACTCGGTGTTCCACCCGTGCGCGCCGTCGTAGCTGTGCGAGCCCTTCGGGAGGCGGTACCTGTGCCACCTGCCTCCGTCGAGGACCATCAGGATGACGCTCTTGTAGTCCCAGCCGATCGCCCAGAGCGGATCCTTCTCGGGATCGGCGGCGCCGTATATCCCGCCCTTGGACGTGACGTCGGTGAACTGGTTCCTGAGCACGACCTCCCAGTTCTCCTTGCCGGGCTTTCCGTTCCACTGCGCAAGGACGCCGCTCGTAGTCGTCGGGTCCTTCATCGCCGCGGGGGTGAACTCGCCGTTGTTGGCGTAGACGAGGCGCCCCTGCCCGGAGTAGCCGCCCTTCCCGTGGTAGCCGGGGAGAAGCGCGCCGTCGTGCCTGCCGTAGCCCTGGATGTTCCCGTCGCGGAAGAGCTCGGTGACCTTGAGCGTGTCGACGTCGATCTCGTAGACGCCCTCCTCCATCGTCATCGTGTAGATCTTGTGCGCAGGGTCGAAGAGGTGGCGCGCGGACGCGGTGAGGCGTCCGTAGAGGTTGGTGGAGCCGTCGTCGTTGATCGGCTTCATCACGCGCACTCTGCCCTTCGCGTCGATCGCGTAGGGTCCGATGAAGAGCTGGTTGGACTCCCTGTGTATGAGCCTGTTCGCGGGCGTTCCGCCGATGGACTCCGCGCGGATGACGCGCGTAAGGTCCGGCTTGATCTCGTAGAGCTTGTCCGTCGAGCAGTTCGGCATGTGCGGCGCGTAGGATATGACCCAGAGGCTCCCCGCCCACGGCACGACCGCCCCTGTGCCGCACTCGCCCTCGCGGTTGAAAGTGTGTAGACCCGGATAGACGCCGGAAACCCCGACGGCCGCCGCCAGCATGAATGTCGATATGCTCATAGTGCGATAGACTTTCTGTTTTCGCGAAATGATACCATATTTCGTACCGCGAGCGCAACCCGTAAAACCCGCAAAAACCGGCGGCGGTCAGCGGCGGATGGCGACGCGCGAGGGGGCGAGGCGGGCGTGGAGCTCGGGGTGGTACATCGCCTCGACGCTCGGACCCGGCAGCACGTACTCGCCGCACGAGACGACGCGCACCGGATACCTGAACGTCACCGCCTCT
>JAFPDR010000018.1 GCA_017389885.1 Kiritimatiellia bacterium | reverse complement strand
GCGCCTTGTTGTCGCGCGCCATCTTGCGGTCGCCCTGGAAGATCGCGATCGTCACCGCCGGCTGGTTGTCCGCAGCCGTCGAGAAGACCTGCGACTTCTTCGTCGGAATCGTCGTGTTGCGCTCGATGAGGGGCGTAAGCACGCCGCCAAGCGTCTCGATGCCGAGCGTGAGCGGCGTCACGTCCAGAAGGAGCACGTCCTTCACCTCGCCCTTGAGGATGCCGCCCTGGATGGCCGCGCCCATAGCGACGACCTCGTCGGGGTTAACGCCCTTGTGCGGCTCCTTGCCGAAGAGCGACTTCGCCTTCTCCTGGAGGAGCGGCATGCGCGTCTGGCCGCCCACGAGAACGACTTCGTCGACGTTCGAGAGCTCCGCGTCGGACATGCACTTGCGGCACGGCTCGGCCGTGCGGTTCACGAGGTCCATCGTCAGCGTCTCGAGGATCGGACGCGTCAGCGTCGCGGTGAGGTGCAGCGGACCGGACTGGTTCATCGTGATGAACGGCAGGTTGATGTCGTAGCTCGTCGCGCTCGAAAGCGCGCACTTCGCCTTCTCGGCCTCCTCTTTCAGGCGCTGCTTCGCCATCGTGTCCGCGAGAAGGTCGACTCCGTTCTCCTTCTTGAAGTTGTCCGCGAGCCAGGTCATGATCGCCTGGTCGAGATCGTCGCCGCCGAGGTGCGTGTCGCCGTTCGTCGCCTTCACCTCGAAGACGCCGTCGCCGATGTCGAGGATCGAGATATCGAACGTGCCGCCGCCGAAGTCGTAGACCGCGATCTTCTCGTTCTTCTTCTTGTCGAGGCCGTACGCGAGCGAAGCCGCCGTCGGCTCGTTAACGATGCGCTTGACGTCAAGGCCCGCGATCTTGCCCGCGTCCTTCGTCGCCTGGCGCTGCTGGTCGTTGAAGTATGCCGGGACCGTGATGACCGCCTCGGTGATCTTCTCGCCGAGGAACGCCTCAGCGTCCTCCTTCAGCTTGCGGAGCACCATTGCGGAGATCTCCTGAGCCGTGTAGACCTTCCCGGCCACCTCGACCGCCGCGTCGCCGTTCGGCGCCGCAACGACCTTGTAGGGAACCATCTTGATCTCGTCGCCCATCTCGCTGAAGCGGCGCCCGATGAAGCGCTTGATGGAGTAGATCGTCGACTGCGGATTCGTCACCGCCTGACGCTTCGCGGCCTGCCCGACGAGAATCTCGCCGTTCTTCGTGAATGCCACGATCGAGGGAGTCGTGCGCGCACCCTCCTTGTTGGGAATTACGGTCGCCTCGCCGCCTTCCATGACGGCCATGCAGCTGTTCGTCGTTCCAAGGTCAATTCCAAGTACTTTTGCCATAGTTTTCTCTCAACTTTCTTCCGCCCACCATGGGCGTCGCCATTTCTTTGCAGAAACCGTGCCAAAACCCCTCTCCAGTCGGAAACACAACTCGCTGTCCCCCTCCCTCCCGCCTGCCAATTCGGGGACAGACCCCACAATACCCCCGTTTTTCAAGAGTAAATCGGAGTCCGTCCCCAACCATACCGCCTACGCGACGGCAAATGGGCGGCAGTGTGACATGGGACAGCGGTGTGACATCGACTGTGACAAAATGTCGCAGCCGCGGCGCATCCGCCGCGTGCGCAGATTTGGTATAATTGAGGCATGGCCGTGATACTGCACGTAGACATGGACGCGTTCTTCGCGTCCGTAGAGCTGCTGTCCCACCCCGAATGGCGTGGGAAGCCGCTCGTCGTCGGCTCGGGTCCGCACGAGCGCGGGGTCGTCTCGACGTGCTCCTACGAGGCGAGGAAGTACGGGATCCACAGCGCGATGCCTTCCCGCACCGCCTACCAGCTCTGTCCCCACGCGATCTTCACGTATCCCGACATGGAGGCGTACCAGGCCGTGTCGGACAAGGCGTTCGAGGTCTTCTCGCACTACACGCCGTACGTCGAGGGCGTTTCAGTGGACGAGGCGTTCCTCGACATCGCGGGCTCGCTCCACCTCTTCCGCGGCACATCCGCCGCGGAGCGCGCGGTCGCGCTCGGCGAGGCGCTGCGCAGCGAGATACGCCGCGTCTGCGGCGTGACCTGCTCCGTCGGAATCGCGCCCAACAGGCTGCTCGCGAAGATCGGGTCCGAGCAGCGCAAGCCGGACGGACTCACCCTCATGCCGTTCGAGCCGGACGAGATCGCGGCCTTCCTCGCAAGGAAGCCCATCGGGATACTCTGGGGCGTCGGAAAGAAGACGATAGAGGCGCTGAGGCCGTACGGAATCACCACCTGCGGAGACGTCCAGCGGCTCGGACGCGGCAACGCGCTCGTTTCGGACGATCTCGTTGACATGGCGCTCGGGAAGTCCGACGACAAGGTCTACTGGGAGCCGGGCGAGGAGAAGTCCGTCTCGCGCGAACACACATTCGACGAAGACATCTCCGACCGCGAGGCCGTGCGCGAGAAGCTGCTGGAGCTCGTCACGGACGTGGGGCTCAGGTTCCGGCGCGAGAAGCGCTGGGCGCGCACCGCGCGCCTCAAGCTGCGCGACGCCGACTTCGAGACGCTGACGCGCCAGATGCCCTTCGCGCACCCGGCGCGCGACGACTTCGCGTTCCGCGAGGCGGCGCTCAGGCTCTTCGACCGCGAGTGGCCGGAGGGAAGCGCGAAGTACACGGTGCGGCTCGTCGGCTTCGGCGTCGCGAATCTGCAGGACTTCCCGGAGGACTCTGAACCGATGCTCTTCGCCGATCCGGACGAGGAGGCGCGCAGGAAGCGCGAGCGCCTCTCGGAGACCCTCGACTCCCTCAGGGAGCGCGGTCTCTTGAGGTAGTTGTGTTGCGGGTCCGCGTCAAAGCGCCTTTGCGGGGGCGGGGAGGATCCCGAGCGCGACGAGGTCAGTCTCCTGCCACGTGCCGTTCACGGAGACGTTCAAAAGCCCCAGGTCGCGCTGCAGCGCAAGCTCCTGGTTCTTGTAGCTTATCATCGCGGAGTAGAGGGAGTTCTTCGCGGAGACGAGCGAGTCCTGCGCCTCGAGCATGACCGTCATGTCCGCGCGCCCCGCCTGGAGGAGTATCTCCTGGTTGCGGACGCGGCGCTCGGCGAGGTTCATCGCGATGAACT
>JAFPDR010000146.1 GCA_017389885.1 Kiritimatiellia bacterium | reverse complement strand
CGCCGCTGCGTATCTCGTCGCGCAGCGCCTTCGCTACCTGCAGATAGCTGACCGACTCGCCTGTGGTTTCGTCTTGTTGCATATGCCATATCCTGACTTGACGAACCACATTCTACCAAATACTCCCCCTCCCGTGCAAACTGGTTTTAACCAGTTTTTATCAGACGATACTTCGTTTCTACGGCTCGATAACCACTTTCGTTCCGCTGCGGCACATCGCGTAGAGACGCGCGGCGTTCCAGTTCGCGAGGCGGAAGCATCCGTGCGAGCCGGTGAAGCCGATGGACTCGGGACGCGGCGTGCCGTGGATCCCGTAGCCCGGGAGGTTGAGCCCCATCCACGCGACGCCGACGGGGCAGTTCTCCCCCTCCGGCCAGATGTGGCGCTGCACCTTCTTCCCGGGCGGAGTGTAGTCCGGCGTGTAGGTGTAGTTCGGCCACGCGACGTAGCTCGTGACCTTGAGCTCGCCGTGCGCAGGCACCTTCGCCTTGTTCGCGGCGATCGAGCACGGAAAGAGCGCAAGGAGCTTTCCGTCCGCACCGTACGCGCACACCTGGCTCTTGGAGATCGACACCTTGACGAGCGCGGCTTCCGGACGCTTCGGGCGGTTCGGACGCCCCCGCTCGCCCGCCGCTATCTCATCTGCTATCGACGGGAAATCGGGAATCACAAGCTTTAGCCCGGGCTTCACGTTCTCCCAGTCGACGCCGGGGTTCATCTTGGCGAGCGCGATCTGCGAGAGGTGCCCCCGCTCCGCGAACATCTCCTTTATCGACTCGTAGCCCATGCGGTCGAGCTTCGCCCGCTCCGCCGGCTCCTCGGGAATCGCAACGAGCGCGTCGAGGTCCGACTGCGTCACCTCCACGACCCTGAACGGAACGGGCTTGTCCGCGAAGTAGCGGTCGTACGCCTGCTCCGGCGTTGCCGCGAGCGCTGGCTTGGCGTCTTTCGGCCGCGTCGCCTCGTAGGCCCTCAGCGCATTTTCGGACTTCGCGCCCCACTGTCCGTCTATCGTGCTGCACGAAAAGCCCGCGCGGTCCAGGTGTATCTGGACCGCGAGCGCCTTCGACTCCGCGAAGCCTGGCGAAGACGCCGCGAGCAGGGCGGCAAACATGGCGGAGAATCCAATCATCGCAACATCACTGCACGGAGACGATCACGTTTCCGCAGCCGTCCGCGCTGCCCATCTCCCCGCATACGGAACAGTGCACGACTCCGTCACCGGCCCGGACGTCGAACTCGCGGCTGAAGAAGTTGACGGTGAACCGCGCCTCGTCGCCACGCTCCTTCGCCGCCTTCTTCTCGCGCTCGAGCGTGTACTCCGCGACGGCGTCGGACTTCTCGGAGCCTGACATGGCGGACTGCGCTACGCCGAAGCGCTTGCCCATGTCCGCCGCTATCGCGACAGCGATGTCCCTGCTGTCGACGAGCGTCAGCTCCTCGTCCGTCCCGAAGAACGTGCCGCGCACAAGCGTCACCCGCGAGAGCCGCCTCTCCTCGCCCCTGAACGTGAGGCCCGCACGCTCCATCCCGAAGTACGGGCGCGAGAGGCGCACATCCCCGAAGGACGTCTCGTCCGCGGAACCGGAGGGGCCGGGCTTCACTGCGTCGCCGAGCTGGCGCGCGTATTCCGTCGAGCCGATGCGGAGCTCGAACGGCGAGTCGACCTCGAATTCGCCGTCCTTCTCGCGCAGCCTCTCCGCAAAGCGGAAGCCCTCCGGAAGCTCGAAAACCTGCTTCTCGCCTCCGCCCGTGAACTCGAGTTCCGGAAGCGAGTCGAGCCGCGCCGACACTGCCTTCGCCGCGGAGAACCCGGCGAGCGCCAGGGCGAGCGCGCCCATCGCGATCAGGACGGAAAGCGCGATGCGCATGAGGCGCGGGTTGCGCACCTCAGGTATGTCGCCGCGGTCTTCGGCGCGCATGATGAACACAAGGCCGGCGACGTAGGTGAAAAGCCCGAGGAAATCAACGCAAAGACCAGTCGCGAACCTGATCGCCGCGCGGGAGATCTCCCCGCCGGCCATCGGCTCGAAGGATCCGGCGACGCCCTCGGCGAGGAACATCCGCACGGCTCCAGGAACGAGCCCCAGCCCCGCCGCGACGAGATGGGCGAGCAGCACGAAGAGGAAGCACATCAGCAGCCGTCCGTCCGAGAACCGGGCCGAGGTCCTCAGCGCGGACGGGCCGGCGAACGGATACAGCACGCTCATCGTGACGGCGAACATCCAGCGCGCAGCCATCCAGACCACTAGCACCCCAAGCGCGATGATCGCGCAGCCGACGACGAACACGACGACGCCGAACGACGCCCCGCCGACGCCGGCGAACGGCGCGCTGACGGCGCGCACAAGGAGGAACGACGCCACCACCGCGACGACAATCATCGCACCGATGGCGAGCGCGTAGAGAACGTTCGTCGCGATCGCGCGCCCCCACGCGACGGCGAGTCCGCCGGACTCCGAATCGCGCCGTCCGCAGCAGAGGCGGCAGGTGCCGTCGATTGCCAGCGCTGCGGCGAGGAGTCCGAGCGTAAGGCTCAGCACGGCCATGAAGACGCCGGAGTACGGCGAAAGATCCACTACCGTGACCGACGGCATCCCGACGAGCGCCATCACAAGCTCGACAGCCGAAAAGACCGCGAGCAGAGGAAGCCAGCTCCGGCCGAGGACCATGCCGAACGTCGTCAGCGACTCGCCGAGCGTCTCGAAGATTCCAGGGGTATACCGCTTCATGCGGATATTATACCATATCGCGGCTCCTATCGGAGCGTCATCACGTCGATGTCCGGAGCCCAGCCCGCGGCGTTGGAGACGCGGACGGCATGCACGCCGGGCGTGAAGTCGAACTCAGCCGACGCCTCCGCGAAGGCACCGTTCGTCGCGGGGACCTCCATGCGGACCTTCTCCCCGCCGTCGACCTGCACGAAGAAGTGCCGCGCTTCCGGGGACGAGCAGCGGAACGCGAGCGTGCGCCTTCCGCCGCGCTCAATCTTGACATCTCTCCAGACGAGGTCGTTGGACTCGCGGTTGCCGAGGAAGCGGACCGCCACCCCGCCGGAGGCGCCGGCGCACTCGGACGGGAACGCAGTCCCCGCCTTCGTCGCGTCGCGGAGCTCCTGGTATTCGGAGAGGAACGCGGTCTCCGCCTCGTACACCGTGCGCTCCACGCGGCGCTCGGCGTCGAAGCGGTAGAACTTCGCGAAGTGGGGGCGCACCTTCAGCGAGAAGCGGTCGGTGAAGCTGCCGGGGTCGCCGCGCTCGAGGATGTCGAACACCTCGACCGTCCCGCCGAGGTCCAGCGTCTTCGCCTCGACGTCGAACTCGAGCTCGGCGTCGGAGAGGTTCACGAGCGCGACGTAGCGCGCCTTCCCGAAACGCTCGTCCGCGTCCTTAACGAGGACATATCCGTCGCTCCCCACCCGCTGCGCGACGTACGCCTGGAGACCGAGGTCGTTCTGGCTCATCGCCAGCAGATACGGATTGGTGACGAGCGACAGCGTCTGCGCGGGGAT
>JAFPDR010000017.1 GCA_017389885.1 Kiritimatiellia bacterium | reverse complement strand
CACGAACGAGGAGGCGGAGGCAGCCGCGCTCGATCCGAACTCGAAGGCGCGCCGCCTCTACGACTACGGCGGGCGCTTCGTAAAGAACGCCGATTCGTTCAAGGCGGGGCTCGCGCTGATGGACAAGTTCACGACGTGGTACGGCGACCTCATGGGCGACCGGGAGGCCAAGACGCGCGACACGCCGACGAAGGCGAACCTCAACTTCGCCTCATGCACCGATGCGGCCAAGACAGGCGTCGAGAAGTTCGTCTTCGAGGAGATTTCCGTCAACGACCAGATTCCGCTCGACGCGGAGAATCCCGAGGACCTCTTCGGCATGGCGAACAACCCCGCGATGCAGTTCGCCGGCCGCGGATACGCGACGTCGCTTTCCAACTCGCTGGCGCAGATGCAGCCGGAGAAGCGCAAGCTCATCTACGCCGTATTCAATGCGCTTGACCCGCTTCCCGACGCGTCCAGCGGCGGCAAGCGCGACAAGGTCGACTACAGCCTGCTCGTGGCGTCGCGGGTGATGAAGAACTACGACGCCGTCGCGGCGCTCCAGAAGTCCGGAAAGCTCGACCGCGCCAACCTGGTGCCGATCCTGTACTCTGATGTCGAAGCGTCGCCGGACAGCACCAACTCGGAACTTTCCAGCGCCATCAGACGGCGCCTTGCGACGAATCCCATGACCATGGGTCAGATCATGTTCCTCGCCGAGAACTCCGGTGCGACGTTCGACGAGGCGGAAGCAGCCCTCGCCTCCGGCACGCGCCTCGAAAACGCGCCGGGGATATCCTCGTTCACAGGAAAGCTCGAGGAGATGGACGGCACCGCGCGCGGCGGACGCAACACCATGGTTCTCGACCTCAGCCGAGCTTCGCCGCCCGTGTATACGGAGAACGAGGAGCCGGTCCTCCCGGAAGAGAACGTCAAGTTCGTGTTCCATTTCCCGAAGGGCGAGAAGCTCGAGGCCGTCAACGGCTTGAGCAACGACCCGGCGGTCATGGAATCCGGCAAGGCCATTGCCGACAAGGTCGCGGAGCTCTGCGGCAACGTACATCCCAAGCAGCTCTCGAACGTCTACTACGCGCTTTCCCAGAGCGGCATCTGCAGCAACGTCAACTGCGGCTTCCTGGCGCACGGCATCTCGTCCAACGAGCACATGGCCGTCACGTTCTCGCTCTCGCGCAACGACGAGACCGGCGCGGTCACGATCAAGTACTCCGAGCCCGAGGGCTTCCCCGTCAAGTTCAACTGGACGGTCACCGTCAACGTAGACGGCTCCAGCACCTCAACCCCGATGCGCATCGACCACGGCCAGTACGAGGCCAAGGCGATGACGTTCGTCGACCAGATTGCCGCCAAGCTGCCCGGGAAGAACGAAGCCGCGGCCAAGAACTTCATCAAGGACGTGCTTGCGTACTGCGGCGACGATTTCGAGCTGAAGGACGTCGTCTCTCGGACGATCCGCGGTCTTTGCATCACCGCCACTGCCACGATGCGCACGCACGACGAGATCAAGGCGCGCATCGACGCGATCCGCGCCAATCTCGAAGAGGTGCGCAAGGCGGCGGCAGGAAACAATCGGATCGAAAAAGCCGGCATCAACTTCCTGTGGGGCATGAACGGCAAGAGCGTTCCGCCGGGATTGATCGGAAAAATGCTCAAGGCCGCTTCCGCCGAGAAGCCCGGCGAGTTCTCCAAGCTCTCCGCGACATCGACGCCGCAGCAGATCACCAAGGCCGTCATCGAGATGCGCGAGGCCGTGGAGAACGTGATGCGCAACGCCTACGTGCAGGATTATCTCGAGGGTGCCGATGAAATGGGGCCGGCGCGGGCATTCGCGTTCTCGGTGCTCGTCGCGAAGTTCCCGGAAGCGCAGCTCAAGGGCGTGAAAGACGTGTTCAGCTCCGAGGCGATGTCGAAGCTCTTCACCGTCATGGACGATCTCATGAGAGACAGGAGGCCTGCCGGCGCCAAGCCGGTCTCCAGAAACATTTCCTCGTTTATAAGAGAGCAGAGCATGGCGCTGGAGCAGGTGGTACTCCAGTACAAGAAGGCTGTCGAGAGTTTGCTGGGGCAGGAAGAAGGCGATGGCGTCAGACCGTTCGAAGGTCCGTTCGACAAGACGGCCTTCGGCGACAAGGATATCCACGACCTCTTGATCCCGCTGGCCGAACGCGACGAAGCGGCCGAGCTCGACGCCGAGCGCCGGCAAGAGTACATGCCCAGGGCGTTTCCGCGCGCCCAGTCCAACGCGGTCACCGCCTACGCCATAGCCGGCGAGGGCAACGCCAAGAAAGTGGACAATCTCATCCGCATCGCGCTCTCGCACTGCGCCGCCAGCGAAGAAGCCGTCAACTACGTCGCCGCGAACATCGACAGGATTCTCGTCTCCGGCAAGGGAACGCTTCGCACGCTTGAGGATGTGCGCGAAATCTCCCTGGCCGTCGTCCAGCGCGGCGTCGAAGGCGCGGAGGAAATCCTGGGGTGATTGTGGAAGATCGGCCTTCAGAAATACGCAATCGACCAATATACGGCCGGGCGATTCTTGGACAACCTGAAGGCCGTGTGCGCGGAAATCCACGGCAAAGGAGGGGAGAACGAATTCAAACTCCGCGTGTCGAAGTATCCCGGGATAAAGCAGCTCAAGAAGGACGGCGCGGGACGCCCTTGAGGTGGCGCGCGCGCCATTCGCGCATTGTCATGCCCATGCGCCGCTTGAACTCGTTCATGAGGTGCGTCTCGGAGCGCCACCCGCAGAGCGCGGCGATCGGCCCGATCGCCTGGT
>JAFPDR010000145.1 GCA_017389885.1 Kiritimatiellia bacterium | reverse complement strand
CGCTCCGCGCGTTTCAGACGGACAAGGAGACCCCCAGGGCGAAAACGCGCTTGTAGAGGCTCTGAGCGGCCTGTTTGAGAAGAGCCTTGCGGAAGCGGCAGCCGAAGCGGTCGAGGGAGAGGTCCCATCCCCCTCGTCCCGTCAGTCCCAGGAGTCCCTGAAGTCCCTTGCGGAGGTCGCCAACAAGAACGAACAGCCGCGCGGCAAGACTTCGCCAAAATCCACACCCGGTTCATTCGCCTCGGCCGACGACGCGTCCGGTGCGCCGGCTGGCAAGCCGAAGGAAGACAAGGGGCAGCAAATATCGCAAGAACGAGCAGCTATTCTTTCCGGGAAGCTTCGCGTGATCTCTCCTTCCGAGGCGCATGTGCTGCTGTCAGAGCCCGTGACGGTCAAGAACCCTACTGGCGCAGAGTTCCGGTTCACGAAGGAGAAGCTGCTTTCCGACAACTCGCATCTGAAGAAAGATCACAGCAACGCCGACTTCCATCGCCGTGAAAAGGTGATGCTCTATGCAATCGACGCCGCGAAGACAAGCCGCGACATCACAAACTCGCGCAGCTCCCAGCCTAACGAGCACGGCGTCTATGTTCAGCGCAAGGAAGTCAGGAAGAAATACACCGACCCCAAGACGAAGAAGCAGTTCGAAGTCGTGGTGAGGGCGGACAACAACGGAGAAGTCTATGAAGCTTTCGATGTATTCCCAAGGTAAAAAGATACCCTCGGCCATTTCGGGTCGCCGAGGGTTGGACGACGGGGGGATAACTCCGAACAGAACCTCCGTTCCACGCGCAAATTATACCACAAACTTTTGACGAAAGGCAACAGGGCAATGAACACCGAACTGAAGATCGAGAAGACAGTCGCGCCGGGCGAGACCGTGCCGGGCGTCCAGCTGTGCCCGTTCGGCGAGTACCAGGGCTCGCAGCGGATGCAGGTCTGCGACCGCCAGGCGTTCGAGCAGGTGATCGCCGACTGGCAGGGCGGCGGCGAGAAGGAAATCCTCATGGACTTCGAGCACAAGAGCGAGGTCGACAAGATCGACAGCGACACGCGCGCCGCGGCATGGATCGCGAATCTCGCGATCGACGACGAGCGCGGGCTTGTCGGCGACCTCAAGTTCACCGACGAGGGCGCGGACGCCGTCTCTAACC
The DNA here is from genome assembly GCA_017389885.1 of Kiritimatiellia bacterium. Next base: position 3,227 of record JAFPDR010000145.1, on the reverse strand, counting down.
GCCGGCTGCGGTTCCTCTCGCCCGTGTGGCCGCTCGACGACGAGGGGCGCCCGACGCACCTGAAGTCCGTCGCGCTGACCAACACTCCAAACATTCCCGTCGCGCCTGTCCTCAACAAGGCGCAGCCGGGCGACACAAACGTTGAGGACACCAAGGAAAACGAGAACATGGACAAGATCAAGACTGCCCTGGGCCTCGCGCCGGAAGCGTCGGAGGAGGATGTCCTCAACGCCGTCAACGCGCTGGTCCAGAAGAACAAGGACGCCGAATCCGCCGCCCTCGAGAAGGAGGCCGACGAGTTCGCGGAGGCGAACAAGGCCAAGCTCGACCCGAAGGTCTGCAAGGCCCAGTACATCGCCAACAAGGAAGCCTGCAAGGCCCTTGTCGCCGCCATTCCGGAGGCGAAGAAGGAGGAGCCGCAGGTCATCCTCAACAAGGGGAAGGAGCCCGACAAGAAGCTCGCGAAGGCCGACGCCGTCGCCGAGCTCAACAAGTGCAAGACTCCCCAGGAGAGGATCGCGTTCGCCCAGGCGCACGCAGCCGAACTTTCCGCCGCGGAATGACCCGCGGAGGCTAAAACAAAACCAACACAACTAAAGAAAGGCAAGAAACATCATGGACGGTAGCTCTATGGTTGTCAACCCCGGTCTTGTGGTCGCCTCCAACAAGGCGATCATCCAGGCCCAGCGCGCGATTCAGCTCGCGTCGCTCTTCACGACGGACTTCTCCTCCGAGCTGAAGGCCGAGAACGAGTACGTCAGCGTCGACGTGTACAGCGGCAACGCTTCCACGTTCAACGCCACCTCGAACGACTACGAGAACACCGACGGCAAGATCATTCCCGTCAAGGTGGGGCTCACGGACGTCATCAAGGCGACGTTCAAGATCTCGCAGGCCGACCTGAACCAGATCGACAAGTCCTCGAAGTACCGCAACTGCGGTGTCGCGGCTGGTCGCATGATCGGCGACGCGCTCGAGAAGAAGATCTCGGACCTCCTCACCTACACGGACCGCGAGGACGCGATCAGCTCCTTCACGCTCGCCGCGATGGGCGAGAAGATCCTCGAGAAGATCGCCGCGAAGTACAACCCCTCGACCTGCAACATCGTCCTCACGCCGAAGTTCTACGGCGCGCTCCTGGACGAGGCGAAGGACAAGGGCGTTCTCAACGGCACGAACTTCGCCGACGTCGCCCAGGCGCTCGGCCGCCTCTACGGCGTGAAGGCGATCTTCATGCTCTCGAAGGTGAGCGACCTCTCGGCGTCGAACACGCACAAGTGCGCGGGCTACGTCGTCCCCGAGGACGCGATCGTCATCGCCGCGCGCGGCATCGAGGAGGCCGTCGAGGGCATGTACCAGTCCTTCACGACCGAGACCGACCCCGACAGCGGCCTTCCGGTCACGTCGTTCATCCACGGCGCTCCCGGGAAGAACACGGCGTTCCTCAACTCGGCGTCGCAGATCGGCGTGAAGCTCACGAAGGAGAGCCACACGATCGACGGCGTCTCCACGCCCAACGGCGCGCCTGGCTATCTCCAGCTCGTCACGGCGTGACGAGCTGTGAATAGGGAATAGTGAATAGTGAACAGGTTGGAAGACCGGCCGTTCACTATTCACGAAACTGAAAGGAACGGACATGAAAAAACTATTCACTATAACCTGTTCGCTATTCGCTGCGATGGCGGCGACGGCCGCCATCGACGTCATCACCCTCGGCCACGGCGAGAGCTTCGAAGTCGCGCGTCCGGCGAAGGTCGCCGCCATCGAGTGCTTCTCGGACCCGACGAACGGCACCTTCAGCCTCAAGCGCGAGACGGTGCTGTTCGGCGAGCGCCTGGACGTGTCCGAGCACGCGTCGACGAACCTCGCGTACTACGTCGTGACGACCAACACGCTCGGCGTCGCGTCGACCAACGTCCTCTCTCGGCCGCACCCGGTCCCCTATCCCGACACGATGACGGGCTACTGGACCAACGCGACCGTGACGGCTTGGTCGACGACAAACGCCGTGCCTACAGTCTCCGCGGCGTTCACCAACGCCGTCGAGGCCGCGACCTGGCTCGCGCCAGGCGACAGACTGTTCACGCTTGAGGCGGACACATTCCGCGGCAAGCTCAACATCTACATCGAAAGGTAAGGAGTCCGCGCCATGGAGGCAAATTGGAGAACAATCGACGAAACCGACCTCGCAGCGACGCTGTCGCAGGGCGAGATAGACGCCTTCCGCGCCGACGGACCCGTCGACGGCTCCGATCCCGTGGCGCGGCTCCTCCAGTCCACCGTCGAGACCGTGCGCGGCTACATCAGCTGCAACGGCGCGGTCCGCATGGGGCCCGCGGCAACTCTGCCGCGCGGCCTTGTCGGCCCGGCGATGGACTACGCCGTAGCGAAGGTGCTGCGCCGGCAGAACATCCCGCTTAACGACGACCGCCGCAAGGCGCTCGACGCAGCGGTGGAACTCTTTGAGAAGATCGCGAGGGGCGAGATCACTCCGGAGAGCTACGCCGACGACGGACAGCTCGACGACGACTCCCGCCCCGCAAGCGCGCCGGCTTTCGCGCCCGCACATCCGGAAAGGCTCTTGGACTGATGAAACGATTCGCATTTGCATTTGCCCTTCTCGCCGCCTGCAGCGGCTTTGCAAAGACGTTTGACGTCGACATCTCGACCGGGCGTCCCGCCGCGTCGAACGAGGCGTACTACCACGGCGAGACGATAGAGTTCCGCGCCGTCCGCGGCAGATCCGTCGTCACCAACGTCGAGTACAGCTGCGTCTACTACCAGACCAACGGCATGGAACAGGCCTGGTGGCGGACGGACGGCCTCGTCTTCCATCCGACGAACGACGTCGGCGCTTCGTCGTACCGCTTCTTCCTGGAGGGCCGGGACGACCTGGGCCGCGACTGGCACGCCAACGGGCTGCTGCGCCTTTTGCCTTCTCCCGGCTTTACGCCCAACACGATTGAACTTCCCGTCGCCCGCTTAGACTTCGCCGCCGTCGAAGTCGCCAACGCGCCCTGGCTCACTGAGCACCAGAGCCTGACGAACTACTACACGCGCGGCGAAAGTGACGCGGCATTCCAGCCCGCCGGGGACTACCTCACCACCGAATCCGACCCCACCGTCCCGACCTGGGCCAAGGCACCGTCAAAGCCGGCCTATACCGCCTCGGAAGTCGGTGCGACGACGGCTGCAGACGTCTACCGCCTCATTGCCGGCACTAACGT
>JAFPDR010000144.1 GCA_017389885.1 Kiritimatiellia bacterium | reverse complement strand
TATTCTTTTTCTTTTGATTCTAATCTCTCTTTTAATTGCCGCTCCACCTCCCATCTTACCATATCGCGCATGGCGAGCAGCAGTCTTGCCTGTTCCTCAGTATAACAGTTGGCTGCCTGATGCCTGCGGTGTTGTATGTCGTTCGGTGTCATCTTATCCATTACATTTTGTTTTTTGACGTTGCAAAGTTACGGCAAAAATGTTGCACAACCTTCAGCAGAAAACGCGGAAAGTTGTGCAGAATCTTCCAAAATGTGCCATTTTAACGGAATTTGAACCTTCTTTCTACTCTTGTGATGTATTCAATTAACGTTTTTCAAACCTTTTTGCTCATTTCGGCTTCTCGACTTCCTTGACGATCGCCTTCACCTCCTCGGCGTCGAGCGTGACGTTCAGTTCAACCTGGCACTTGTCCAGCTTCTTGCTCTCGGTCTTCATTAGACGGTATTCTCCTTGGCTGTTCAAAATTTTTGAGGGTATATTTTACCATAAATTGCGGCAAATGTGGGATTTACCGAAAAAAATTTTCGCGCGGCGTCTAGGCGCGCTCACCTCACGGTGCGCGTCTCGAGCTTCACGGGGCCGAGGAGCCCGGCGGGGCGGAGGTCGCCGTCAGAAAGAAGGTAGCGCCACGAGCTGAACGCATAGCGCGCGACGCGGCGCGGCCTGTTCCCGAGAACCTCCTCCGGGAACGCGATGACGGCGCGTCCGAGCGGAATGTCCCGCACGACTCCGTCGGCGCACTTCCGCTGGAAGAAGCCCAGCATCTTCTTCGACAGCGTGCAGTCGTCCGGCTCCTTGTCGTCGCCGATGAGGCGGTTCGTCCAGGCGTTCGTGACGCGGACCTTCAGCGCGTGCTCGCCCGGACTCTGCACGACCTCGCGCGGCAGCTCCACGCGGTACGGCGCGTGCCAGAGCGCGGCGACGCGCCTGCCGTCCACGAACACCTCCGCGACGTCCCTTACGTCCCCGAGATCGAGCGCCAGCGAATGGCACGCAGGGACGGCGAACGTCGTCTCGTATGTCGCCGTTCCGGAATAGTAGCGCATCCCCGGCTCGTCGAACTCCGTCCACGACTTGAGCGAGGCGAGGGGAATCGCATTGGTCGGCGCGCCGCCGTCCGCGTCGAACGACAGCGTCCAGGGTCCGCCGAGCGCGGACTCCGAAACGGCGAGGTCCGGCATCCGCCGGCTGAAGCGGAAGCCCTCCTCGCGGAATACGACGAACACGCTCCCCTCCGCGGGGAGCTCGAGCGCGACCGGCGTCACGCCGTTCTCCGTCCGCCACTCGCCTATGCGCCGCTTCTCGCCCGTCTCGGGGTTCCATACCTCGGGCTGGAAGTCGCGCCCTTCCGTCTGGCGGAACTTCGCGGTGAAGGAGCGCGGCTCCTTCGACGTGTTGGCGACGAAGAAGAACGCCGCGTCGCCCGCGCGCCTGCAGGACGCCATCACGCCGTCTCCGCCGCCGGACGCGATCTCGAAGTAGCGCGTGCGCTGCGACGCCTTGCCGACCCTGAGCCCCTTCTCCGCGTATTCGCGCACGAGGTCGAAGCACTTCTTCTCGACGCCGTCCCAGCTCGTGCCGCCGGCGAAGCGCTTCTCGGCCTCGCGCTCGAGGAAGAGGAGCGAATACTCCCTTCCGGACGACTTGACGCGGAGCTTCCCTTCGGCGGTCACCTCCGTGTTCGTCAGGAAGTTGCTCATCGGAAGCGCGTCCGTACCGTCCTCGTCGAAGCACGCGAGCCCGATGGCGTCGCAGCGCATCTCGCCCTCCTGCAGGAGCGCCTGGCAGCGCTGCATGTAGCGGTAGAAGCCCTTTGCGGGCCCGTGCCACGTCTGGTTCTCGCCGAAGTGGGTTCCCCACGGACCCATCGAGTATCCCGGCCTCCAGCGCGCGTCGAGCGGCTGGTGCTCCCAGTGGTGGAGCGAGAGGCGGTTGACGCCGCGCGCAAAAGTCGCGTCGAGCGGAACCTTCAGGTCGCGCGGGGTCAGGGCGAAGGGATCGTCGATCGGATACCCGGTGAAGGACTCCGCGCCTGTGACGTGGCGTCCGAGCGCGCGCCCCACCGGTCCCGAGAACCAGCACGCGCCGCCCTTTGACGGCTTCTTCGACCAGAACGGCAGCCCCATCCAGAACTCGGTCATCGGCACGTCGCAGAACTGGGCCGCCTCGAACGAGTCGAACGGACCCCAGTACGGCTCGAGGTGGAACTCGAACCCCGCGGCGTTGAGCCTCTCCTTGAACACCCTGTAGTGCCGCTCCGTCTGCAGTTCGTTCTTCGTGCGCGCGAAGTCGCGGCGGAACTGCTCCTCGCGCTCCGGCGTGAAGCCTGTCTCAAGCTTCGCAAGGACGGGGAGGAACGGAACCGGGTCGTATCCGCGGCGCTTCGCGAACTCCTCGGCGAAGTCGTCCGTCCACGAAGAGTCCTCCGCCTCGTAGCTGTCCATGAGGATGAAGGCGAGTCCGGGATTGGACGCCGAGACTCCGTGCGCGGCGAGCTCGGAGAGGAGATGGTCGACGTGGAGCGCAACCGCCCTTTCGCTCATCTTGTCCGCCTCGAGTGACCCCGCCTCGACTTCGGGCGGCGAGGGATGGGTGTTCTTGCCCGTGCAGGTGTAGCCGAAGCGGTACGGTCCGTCCTTCGTCTCGACCTTCGCGATGTCGCGGTAGAAGCCGAGCTTCGCCTCGGGCTGCGCGTCGCCCTTCGCCCACACGAGCTTCTTCATGCCGAGCTCCGGCGTGATCCACGGACCGCCCGACGTCGAATAGCCGGGGCAGTTGTGGATGCCGAGCTCGAGTCCGAGCCGCTTCGCCTCGGCGACGGCGAACTTGACCATCTCCCACCACTTCGCGCTCATGTACTCCATGCCGGGGCAGAGCGGAGTCGACATGCGCTCCTCGCAGCTCCAGCCGACGTCCTGTATGTTGAAGATGGTCGCTCCGGAGAGTCCGGCGTCCTTCATCGCCTCGAGGTCGCGCGTGATGCCGTACTTCGTCACGTTGGCGCCCTGCCAGTGCCACCACGCGTTCGCGCCCCGCCTCTGCGGCGGGGTGTCGAATAGCGACTCGAGATTCTGCGCACCCGCGCCGGTGACGGCGGCGGCCAGCATGAACGACAGCAATTGTTTCATGCTGACATTTTACCAAATCCGACCGCGAACTCAACCCCTGGGCGAGCAGGAGGCGACAGGCTATTCACACGGACAGGGAGCCGCGGAGCCGGATGCGGATGCGGCGCGCGCTGCGTCGAAGGGAAGACGCCAGGCGTTGTCGCGGATGTCCCTGAGGCAAGGCTTAAGCCCCGCGCCGTCGACCGGCGAAAGCTTCACGAGGTGCGTCGCATGGCCCGGGACCGATGCGGAATACGATTCGCCGAACGTTCCGTCGTCGCGCTGCCGCCAGAGGTCGCGCACCTTCCACCTGCCGCGCATGCCGAGCTTCGCGAACGGAATCGAAAATCCCTTCTCCTCCTCGTCGCCGTTCAGCATCGCGAACGCGATCGATCCGTCCGCGAGCGGACGCGCCCACAGTTCGGTCC
>JAFPDR010000143.1 GCA_017389885.1 Kiritimatiellia bacterium | reverse complement strand
GAGTGGAGCGCCGAGAAGGGCTTCCTCCTCAACGGAAAGCCGGTCGAGATGCACGGCGCGTGCGTGCACCACGACCACGGTCCGCTCGGCGCGGCGAGCGAGTGGGAGTTCGAGCGCAGGAAGGCGCTCCAGCTCAAGCGCGCCGGATTCAACGCGGTCCGCACGAGCCACAACCCCGTAAGCGAGGCGTTCCTCGATGCGTGCGACGAGATCGGACTCCTCGTCATGGACGACATGTTCGACGGGCGCGAGAGGAAGAAGACGAACGGCGACTACTGCGAGGTCTTCAAGGAGGACTGGCAGAAGGACCTCGACTGGATCGTCAGGCGCGACAGGGTGCATCCGAGCGTCGTGATGTGGTCCGTCGGAAACGAGATCCTCGAGCGCAGCGAGCCCTTCGCCGCCGAGACGACGAAGAGGATGCACGAGTTCATCGACAAGCTGGACGGGACGCGTCCGGTGACCCAGGCGCTCTGCCTCTGGGGCGAGAAGTGGGAGGATCAGGACGCGATGGCGGCGAACCTCGACATCGTCGGATACAACTACCTCGAGAACCTGACGGAGAGCGACCACAAGCGGCTGCCGAACCGCGTGATCGTCTACACGGAGACGTATCCGAGGGACGCCGCCAACGTGTGGAGGCGCATCGTGAAGCATCCGTACGTGATCGGAGAGTTCGTCTGGACCGGCATCGACTATCTCGGAGAGACCTGCATCGGTCGCAACTTCTACGAGGACAGGGAGACCAGGGGCGAGCACTGGCAGCCGCACGTCAAGCTGTTCCCCTGGCACGGAGCGTACTGCGGCGACATCGACCTGACCGGATACCGCAAGCCGATCTCGCACTACCGCGAGACGCTGTGGAACGAGAACGCGAAGACGTACCTCGCAGTCCGCGAGCCGGACGGCTGGAAGGGCAAGATCGGGACTTCGATGTGGAGCGTCTGGCCGACGCACGACCACTGGACCTTCTCCGGGTGGGAAGGCAAGAAGGTGACGGCCGAGGTCTACACGCGCCGTCCGAAGGTGGAGCTCTACCTGAACGGCAGGCTCGTCGGCTCGAAGGATGTATCCGCAGCGACGGCGTGGAAGGCCGAGTTCGAGCTCGACTACGCGCCGGGCGAGCTCAAGGCCGTCGGCATCGCGGCGGACGGATCGAAGGAGGAGTGCGTCCTCAGGACGGCCGGAGAGCCGAAGGAAGTGCGGCTTTCCGAGGAGACCATCGGACGCTACACGTACGTGACAGCCGAGGTGGTCGACGCGAAGGGCACGGTGTGTCCGTACGCAGACCGCGATGTGGACTTCGGCGAGAAGGCCGTCGCGACGTGCTCGGGCGACCTTTCCGACAACGTCGTCGCGACTTCGCGCGTCAGGCGCACTTGGATGGGCCGCGCGCTCGGCGTGCTGCGCCGCTGACGTCGGAGGCCATTCGGCGTTTGCGCAGTTTCAGGGGAGGATGTACGCAATGAAGACCACACGCTTCGCGGTCTGCCTGGCGCTTGCCGCGCAGACCGCCTGCCAGCTCCGCGCGGACGGGACGTTTTGCGTCGTTGCGGACGGATCGGCCGCTCCGCTCTACATGCCGGCGGTCACGGAAACGGAGAAGTTCGTCTCGATGGACGACGCGCAGGCGCGCGAGATGCAGCGCGCGCGGTTTCCGAAGGCCACGGACGCTGAGCTCGACGACATCGTCGCGCGCTACCGCGAGTGGCGCAAGTGGGAGGCCTCGCGCGCAGGCGACGACGAGAGGCTCGCGGCGGAGGAGCTGCGCGACTATCTCGGGAAGATCGCAGGCGCCGCGCCCGTCGTGACGAACGCGGCCGCGCTTCCTCCGGCGCCGGCGGTGTGCCTCGGCTCGGAGTTCGCCCGCGCGGCCGGACTTGGCGCGGAGCTCGATGCGCTGGAGCCGGACGGATTCCTCGTCGCAGTGAAGGACGGACGACTCCATCTCGCCGGAAGGCGCGCGCGCGGGACGCTGTACGCCGTCTACGGATTTCTCGAGGGGCTTGGCGTCAGGTGGTTCATGCCCGGAAAGGACGGCGAGTTCGTGCCGAAGCTCGACAAGGTCGTCGCCGAGGGGACGCGCAGCGAGAACCCCTCGCACCGCGTACGCTACTGGTGGTGCACGTACGGACACGGCGCGGAGTATCCGCGCTGGACGCTCCGCAACAAGGGCAACTTCATCCGCGCGCTCGGCGATCCCGAGATCGCGCAGGGGCACCACCTCGCCGCCGGAATCCAGTCCGCGCCGAACCAGAGCCCGGACTACTACGCGATGAAGGACGGACAGCCCAACGGAATGATCCCGAACATGTCGAATCCGAAGGTATGGGACATCTACGCCGACTTCTACAAGCGCGAGCTGAAGGGCAATCCGTTCGGACAGTACGCGTCGATCTCCGCGGAGGACGCGCTGATGAACGACGAGCGTCCCGAGAGCCGGCTTCTCGAGTCCAACGAGTTCGATCCGTTCATGGGCTCCTTCTCGGCGACGGACCGCCTCTGGTTCTTCCACCGCCGCTACATCGACAAGGTCCTTGAGGAGCTTCCCGGACGCAGGTTCGGCGTTCTCGTCTACTCCAACAACCTCACTCCCCCGCGCATCGAGACGGTGCATCCCGCGATGGCGCTCGTGATGGCTCCGCTCGGCATCTCCCCGCTCTTCCCCGTAGGCGATCCGCGCAGCAGGGACAACGTCGCCTACAAGGGCTGGCTCGAGTCGTGGCTCGGCCAGGCGCAGGCCGTCGGCGCGGAGAGCTACTACTACGACTACGAGCCGCT
>JAFPDR010000142.1 GCA_017389885.1 Kiritimatiellia bacterium | reverse complement strand
GTTCCGCTGGGCGATGGACTTCTGCGCGCAGGGCCTCAGGAACATCGAGATCGGACGCGGCGGGAAGCTCGACGGCTTCAACTGCGCGAGCGGATTCTACATCACGGTCGCCTCCGAGGTGATGGCGATCCTCGCGATGAGCGCGGACCTCAAGGATCTGCGCGAGAGGCTTTCTAAGATCATCGTCGCCTACTCGAAGAGCGGCGCGCCCGTCACCACGAAGGACCTCGAGGTGGACGGCGCGATGTGCGCGCTCCTCGTGAACGCGATACAGCCGACGCTGATGCAGTCCATCGAGGGGCAGCCGATGTTCGTCCACGCGGGGCCTTTCGCGAACATCGCGATCGGGCAGAACTCCGTTGTCGCGGACAGGCTCGCGTGCGCGCTCGGCGACTACGTCGTCACGGAGAGCGGCTTCGCGTCCGACATGGGCTACGAGAAGTTCTGGAACATCAAGTGCCGCTGCTCCGGGCTCAAGCCCGACGCCGTCGTTCTCGTCGCGACGGTGCGCGCGCTCAAGGCGCACGGCGGCGCGCCCGCCGTGAAGGCGGGGCTTCCGCTCGACCCGGTCTACACGACGGAGAACCTCGACCTACTCAGGAAGGGGTGCGACAACCTCCTCGCGCACATCGACATCATCCGCCGCTCGGGCGTTCAGCCCGTGGTGTGCCTCAACGCGTTCTACACCGACACGCCCGCGGAGCGCGCTCTCGTCAAGGAGATAGCCGAGGGCGCGGGTGCGCGCTTCGCCGTGAGCGACCACTGGCTCAAGGGCGGCGAGGGCGCGGTGGAGCTTGCGGAGGCCGTCATCAAGGCGTGCGACGAGCCCAACTCCTTCGAGTTCCTCTGCGACCTCGCGGAGCCCCTCAAGGACCGCATCGAGAAGCAGGTGAAGGAGGTCTACGGCGGCGACGGGGTGGACTTCGAGCCGCTCGCGCTCGAGAAGCTCGCGGCGTTCCAGAAGGACCCCGAGACGGCGCGCCTCCCCGTGTGCGTCGCGAAGACGCAGTACTCGCTCTCCCACGATCCGAAGCTCCTTGGCCGTCCGAAGGGCTGGCGCATGCCGGTGAAGGACGTCCTAATCTACAGGGGCGCGGGACTCGTAGTCCCGGTCGCGGGCGAGATCAAGCTGATGCCCGGCACGTCGGCCTCCCCGGCGTACAGGCGCATCGACGTCGACGTCGAAACAGGCAAGGTGAAAGGACTCTTCTGACATGCAGCGAAAGATAGTTCTCATAGTCTCGCTCGTAGCCGGTCTCATAGCGGCGCTCCTGACGCGCGCGTACCTGACCGTCAAGGAGAACGAGATAAAGGCCGAGAAGAGCCGTCTCGTCAAGAAGTACGGCACGATAGAGGTACTGGTGTTCAACCACGACATCCCGGGCGGGACGGTCCTCTCGAAGAAGGACATCGGCGCGCTCGACCTGCCTGCGATGGGCCTGCGCGGGCAGGCGCTCACGAGGGAGAACTACAACGACATCATCGGACGCCGCACGACGACGGGCCACAAGCAGCGCGAGGTCGTGTTCTGGTCCGACATCGAGGGCGGAGACCCCTCGACGCGCGGACTCTCCGCCGACGTGAAGCGCCAGATGCGCGCGATGTCCATAAACGTCAACGGCTCGGCGTCCGTGAGCGGGATGATCAACCCCAACGACCACGTCGACGTCATCGGGACGTTCAACTTCCCCGACGACGACGGCAAGATCAAGCGCGGCGACCCGGTTACCTGCACGATCCTCCAGAACGTGCTGGTCCTCGCGACCGGCAGGGACACCTCGAAGTCGCAGACGCGCGAGCTCGGCATGAGGAACTCGTCGGGCTACTCGACCGTCACGCTCGAGGTCACGCCGCGCGAGGCCGAGATGCTCGCCTTCGCGGAGCAGATCAAGGGGCGCCTCATCCTCACCCTCAGGAACCGCAACGACACGTCCTCCGAGAAGGAGCTCCCGCAGGTCGACTACCTGAAGATCCGCCAGGAGATGGAGGACCTCAACCAGAAGCGCCAGCTCAAGGTCGGCGGAAGGTAGGGAAATGATTCTGACCACCCTCATCGGCGGAGACCGCGAGTCCCGGAACCTCTCGGACGGGACGTACATGATCGGACGCAACGAGACGTGTCCGATACGCTTCGACTTCCCGGACGTGTCGGAGCGCCACGCGATACTGACGATCCGCGACGGCAAGGCCGTCATAGAAGACCTCCACAGCGCGAACGGCACGTACGTCAACGGCGAGCCGATCGACGGGGCAGTCCAGCTCGACGGGGGGATGATCATCCAGATCGGCGAGTCGATGATGAGGGTGTGCGACGACGGTGACTGGGTCGCTTCGGCTGCGGAGGACGCGCAGCCGCAGCAGCCCGCCGCGGCGAGCGCTGCGCAGGAGCCGCAGGGCGCGGCGCGTCCGATCGCTCCGGAGGAGGACGAGGTCCCCCCGCCGGACCCGATGCGCGAGCTCAGGCGCAGCGTGCAGGAGCAGATACAGCGCGAGCTCCTCAAGCGCATGGACATGAAGCGCCTCACCGTGCAGGGAGTGGACAGGGAAGGTCTCGAGGACACCGCGCGAGAGAAGATACGCCAGATCATCGACGAGGTCGTCGCGAACGGACGCCTCCCCGAGGGGATCGATCCGGTCCGGCTCGAGGACGACGTCTTCAACGAGGCGATGCGCCTCGGTCCGCTCGAGGAGCTCCTCGCGGACGACACCGTGAGCGAGATCATGGTGAACGGTCCGAGCCGCGTCTACATCGAGCGCGGCGGAAAGCTCCAGCTCTCCGACTGCCAGTTCACGGACGACGCGAGCGTGCTGTCCGTGATCGAGCGCATCATCGCCCCTCTCGGCCGCCGCTGCGACGAGTCGCAGCCGTACGTCGACGCGCGACTTGCGGACGGAAGCCGCGTAAACGCGATCATCGCGCCGCTCGCGCTCTCGGGCCCCACGATAACGATCCGAAAGTTCTCCAAGAAGGCGCTCACGCCGGAGGACTTCATCCGCTTCGGCACGTGGACGCACAACGCCGCCGAGTTCATGAAGCTCTGCGTCCTCCTGAGGAAGAACGTCATCGTCGCCGGCGGTACGGGCTCCGGAAAGACGACGCTCCTCAACCTGCTCTCCGGCTACATCCCGCACTCCGAGCGAATCGTCACGGTCGAGGACGCGGCGGAACTGAGGCTCCAGCAGCCCCACGTCGTCCGCCTCGAGGCTCGCCCGCCGAACATCGAGGGCAAGGGCGCGGTGACGATACGCGACCTCGTCAAGAACTGCCTCCGAATGCGCCCCGACCGCATCATCGTCGGCGAATGCCGCGGCGGCGAGTCGCTCGACATGCTGCAGGCGATGAACACCGGACACGACGGCTCGCTCACGACTGTCCACGCGAACTCCCCGCGCGACGTCATCTCCCGTCTCGAGACGATGGTGCTCATGAGCGGAATGGAGCTCCCCTCGCGCGCCATACGCGAGCAGATCGCGTCCGCTGTCGACATCATCATCCACGAGTCGCGCATGTCGGACGGCTCGCGCAAGGTGACGGCGATCACCGAGGTCACGGGGCTCGAGGGCAACCAGATCGTCATGCAGGACATCTTCGCGTTCCGCCAGAAGGGCGTCGGGCCGGACGGAAAGATCCTCGGCGAGTTCAAGCCCACGGGCGCGATGCCGACCTGGTACGACCAGCTCTCCGGGCGCGGGATCAAGTGCGACCCGAAGATGTTCGACCCCGATTCCAACGTCAACGTGACACTGGAGCGCACGAGATGATACTGTGGCTTGCAGTCTTCCTGTTCGGAATCTGCTTCGCGGGCGTCGCGTGGTACTTCTGCGCCGGCGTGAAGATCAAGTCCGGCTGGCAGAACGGGCAGAGCCCGCTCGCGCGCTGGCTCGACCAGCGCAGGCGCGACAAGTTCAACGAGCAGCTCCCCGAGGCGCTTGCGACGATGTCGAACGCTCTGAGGGCGGGCTTCTCGCTGTCGCAGGCGTTCGACTCCGTCGTCGCGCAGGGCGAGAAGCCGATGAGCGAGGAGTTCGCGATCCTCCAGCAGCAGCTGAGGATCGGCATGAGCTTCGAGGACGCGCTCGAGTCGATGTCGCAGCGCGTCGGGTCGGACGACCTCACGCTCGTCACGACGGCGATCCTCATAAGCCGCAAGACGGGCGGAAACGTCACCGAGATCTTCGACAAGATATCCGAGACGATACGCGGCCGCATGCGCATCGAGCGCAAGGTGAAGACGATGACGGCGCAGGGCCGCATGCAGGGCATAATCGTCTCGGTG
>JAFPDR010000141.1 GCA_017389885.1 Kiritimatiellia bacterium | reverse complement strand
GGAGCTTCGTCGCCTTGTGCGCGTCGTAGACGAGCTTGACTGCGGCGGGATGGATTCCGCGCCCGGAAAGTCCGCCCGTCACGTTCGCGAGAACAGGCACACGCCTCTCGACGTCGATCACCATCGCGGGGATCGTGTTTATCATCGAAAGCGCGTCCGCCCCCGCGTCTTCGCACGCCTTCACGTACGGGACGATGGACGGGACGTTCGGCGCGAGCTTGACGATTAGCGGAAGCTTCGTCGCCTTCCTTACCGCCCCCACGACCTCGGCGAGGACCTTCGGGTCCTGTCCGAAGGTGTGGCCCCCTGCCTTCACGTTGGGGCAGCTCACGTTCATCTCGACTGCGTCCACCTTGTCGCCCATCTGCGCGGCGACCTCTGCATAGCCCTCGACGGACGAGCCCCAGATGTTGGCGATAAGCGGAACGCCCTTCACCTGCTGGCGGTACCACGGCACTGTGTACTTGAGGAAGTGCTCCACGCCCGTGCCCTGGAGCCCTATCGCGTTGACGAGCCCGCCTGGGACCTCGGAGTGACGCGGCATCGCGTTGCCCGGCCACGGCTCGGTGCGGATGCCCTTCGCCGTCACCGCGCCGAGCTTCGAGTAGTCCGCCGCGCCTACGTATTCGAACCCGTACCCGAACGTTCCGCTCGCCGTGGCGAGGAACGTCGGCATCCTGAGTCCGCCCAAATCCACCGATGTGTCTGTCATATTGACGCTCGCAATTCGGGCTACTTGAGCAGGCGTTCGGCCGCGAGGCCGATGTCCTTCGCGCGGCTGTCTCCGCCCTCGCGCTCGATCACGTAGTTGCCCGTGAAGCCGAGCGCCTTGAGGTCCGCGATGAACGCGCGCGCGCCGACCGCTCCGTCTCCCCACGGAACCTCCGAGCCCCATGTGCCGGGCTTCTGGGTGAAGAGCGCGTCCTTGACGTGCACCTGGCGGATCCACGGCGCGAGGAGCTTCACCGCCTCGCGCGGCTCGCCCTTCCCGTAGAGGATCATGTTCGCGGGGTCGAAGTTGACGTATACCCCGGGCACCTTCTCGAGGAAGCGGACGAGGTCCTCGGCCGTCTCCTGTCCGGACTCGAGCAGGACCGTCACGCCGTACTTCGCCGCCTCGTCGCGTATCCACGTCACGCGCTCGAGGTACTTGGCGAACGCCTTCTCGTCGCTCTCGTCGAGGAAGCCCGCGTGCAGCGACATGTAGCGGCAGCCGAGCTCCTGGGTGAGCTTCGCGCCCGCGGTGACGATCTTCTGGTTCGCCTCCCAGTTCTCGTCGGGGACTATTCCGCCCGTCTTCCTGATGGACTCGAGCGTCGAATAGTCCTCCCCGACGGTGCCGATCATCGTGGACATGAGCTTCCACCTTCCGGACGTGACCTGGCGGCGGACGAAGTTCCACGTCTCGCGCGACTCCGCGGCGCCGTGGCGCTCGTCGGGAGCGATGAACGGCCCGAGCGCGAGGTGGATTCCCCTCACCCCCGCGGCCTCCATCGCCTTGGCAACGTCGCGGAGCGGCCTGCGCCAGCTCCAGCTGCACACGCCCACGCGGTCCGCCGGAACAGTCTGCACGGGCAGGCGGCGGATGAATATGTTGCGCCACTCGGTCGGGTCGCCGTGGCACTGGAGCTCGATCTGCTCCTTGAAGAAGATCGGACGCTTCCTGTCCCAGTAGTTCTCGAGCGTGACGTTGTCGACGACCAGCACTCCGTTGAGCCAGACCGTCACCTTGTCGCCGCGCATGATCACGTGGAAGCGGTTCCAGTCTCCGACCTTCGCGTCCGCGATCGCGAGCGCCTTGGACGGATTGCGCTGGTTGTTGTAGAGTCCGCCGGAGCCGATGTGCCACTGGTTGTGCGCGTCCCATATCTGCACCTGCGGAGAGCCGCGCAGGTAGAGCCCGGAGTCGCCGGTGATGGAGAGGATTCGCCAGTCGGCCCACATCTCGAAGTCCTCGTAGTCCTCCTTCGTCGCGAGCGAGTAGCCGCCCTTGAATCCGTCGAAGTGGAGAGCGCCGTTCCTGACCGTCCAGTGCGCGTCGCGCTCCCTGTCCGCCCTCTCCTGCATGACGGCGCGCTTCTCGGGCGACGCGGCCTGGCGGACGATCGGGTTGTCGAACTTCTCGTCCGTCGTAACGCCCTTCCAGAACTCCGCGAGGTCGCTCTCGTCGCCGTCGAAGTACGCGGTCCACTCCTCGCCCTCGCCCTTCGCCGGGGCGCGCGCGCCGCCCTCGCGTCCGTCCATCGTTGCGGACGACGGGAGCTTCCTGATGCGGAGGTTGCGCACCTCCTCGCCCCCGGTGTAGCCCACCCAGCGCGTGGTTCCCGGGACGAACTCGCCCCTCGTCGCCCTCGTGACGACGTAGCCGTTGAGCAGCACCTCGAGCTCTCCGTCGACTACACGGACCTCCTCGAAGTTCCACATGTCCGCCTTGCGGACGTAGCTTCCGTTCCCGGCGAAGTTCTTGTCCTTGCCCCAGATCTGCTTGTCCACGTTGTCGCTGAGCGCGGGCAGCACGACGCCCGAGGACTCGCCCTTGCCGGGGAGGAACTCGAAGCGCGCGACGAAGTTCCCTCCGGACGCGACGGCGTCGTCAAGCGCGGAGACGCATTCGCATTCGACGAACCCCTCGTCTATCGACGACGGATATTCGCAGTTCCTGAGGCTGAAGCACCCGGCGAGCGCGACAAGCGCGCACGCCGCCAGCAGTTTGACACGTTTTTCCATATCCGATATTATACCACATCTCGGCTAATCCGTGCGCACGCTGGAACATCGCTACGGCCAACGCATTAAAAGCCGATTCTTCCCCTTTGGGGCCCCTGAATCGTTTTTAATGCGTTGGAAGTGTCTCAGCAACCAACAACCAGCAGCGCAGCAGCCAATCCGAGTTGTCGTGGCGCG
>JAFPDR010000140.1 GCA_017389885.1 Kiritimatiellia bacterium | reverse complement strand
TGGAGGCGCAAGGGCAAGACCGACGAGTATGCAGGCTTCGTCAAGGCGCATCCCGAACTCTTCGAGCCCATAGCCGGCGAGGAGGAGTTCAGGACGGAGCTCGGCAGAAGGCTTATAGGAACGTGGAAATGACCAAAGGGCATTCCTGACCACATCGTGCCGCGGCTTATATCTGCTGTGCTGTTCGGGAGACTCCAAGACTCCCGCCAGCGAAAGCAATCGGCGGATTTCGCGTCCCTCCTGTCGTTTCGGCGGCGCAATTTATGGTATAATCTCCGCCAATGTCTACGGAAGGCAGAACGAAGCTCGGGGAGAAGTGGGCGATAGCGCGGGAGACGGTCGGTTCGGGCCGCCTCTCCGTCGTCATGCCCGTCTACAACCTCGCCTCGGAGATAGCCGCGAACATCGCGCGCACCGCCGAGCTCTTCGACTCCCACGAGCTCCGCGCGGAGCTCGTTCCGGTAGACGACGGGTCGACGGACGGCACGGCGGCGGAGCTCGCGCGCGCGGCGCAGGCGAAGTACGAGCACGTCGTCGTGCGCCCGGTCTTCTGCGAAAAGAACGGCGGGAAGGGCGCCGCGCTCAGGGCCGGCTTCGAGGCGTCCACGGGCGAGTTCGTGATGCTCCTCGACGGAGACCTCGACATCAACCCCAAGCAGACGCCGTGGTTCTTCGAGGCTATGGCGGCGAAGGGCGCGGACATCGTGATCGGCTCGAAGAGGCATCCGAGGAGCGTCGTGCAGTATCCGTGGCACCGCCGCCTCGTGAGCTGGGTCTACTTCACCATCGTCCGCATCTTCATCGGACTGCCCATAACGGACACGCAGACCGGAATGAAGCTCTTCAGGCGCAAGGCGCTCGGCGAGGCGCTCGGCAGGATGCTGGTGAAGACATACGCCTTCGACCTCGAGCTCCTCTCGATCGCGCACCAGCGCGGGGCGAAGATCGCCGAGGCGCCTGTCGTCATACGTTTCGGGAACAAGTTCGGCGCGCTCAAGGCGCACACGGTGAAGACGATGGCGCTGGACTCGCTCGCCGTATTCTACAGGCTGCGGGTGCTGAAGTACTACGCGCACGCGGAGGTCCCGCCGAAGCTCGGCCGCGCCCCGCTCGTGTCGGTCGTGATCGCCTGCCCGAACCGCAGCTGGATGCTCGACGAGTGCCTGAAGGCCCTCGCCGCGCAGACGTACCGCAGCTTCGAGGTGATAGTGCTGCCGGACGGAACGGACGGGGGCTCGGGCGCCCCCGCACCCATGCCCGAGGATGTTGCGGTTTCTTTTTTGCCCACCGGCAAGGTGCGGCCGGCGGAGAAGCGCAACATCGGCATAAAGGCCGCGAAGGGCGAGATCGTCGCGTTCATCGACGACGACGCGTATCCCGACGCGCACTGGATCGAGTACGCAGTGCGCTACTTCGGAGACGAGACGGTGGGCGCGGTCGGCGGCCCCGGCGTGACGCCCCCGAACGATCCGTTCCTCGCGCGCATCGGCGGACGCGTCTACGACAACTTGCTCGTCTCAGGGAACTACCGCTACCGCTACAAGGCGGGCGGAGTGAGGCGCGACGTTGACGACTATCCGAGCTGCAACCTCTTCGTGGGGAAGTCGCTCCTCGACTCGTTCGGCGGATACCGCACCGACTTCTGGCCGGGCGAGGACACGCTTCTCTGCAAGGACATAGTCGACTCCGGGAAGCGCATCGTGTACGATCCATGGGTAGTGGTGTGCCACCACCGCCGCGCGCTGTTCGGTCCGCACCTTCGCCAGCTCGGACGCTACGCCTTCCACCGCGGGTACTTCGTGAAGCGCTTCCCCTCGAACTCGCTGCACCTCTCCTACTTCGTCCCGAGCCTGTTCGTCCTCTACCTCTTCGTCTGGGCGGCGCTCGTGATGATCCCGCAGCCCGACGAGATGTCCGTCGAGCTCTTCTGCATCTGGCAGTTCGCGGTGTCCGTTCCGCTCCTCGCCTACGTCGCGCTCGTCGCGCTGACGACCTTCGCGGTGAATCCGCTCGTGTGGCTCATGACGGCCTGCGGGGTCTTCGCGACGCACGTCACGTACGGGATCCGCTTCATGGGCGGGCTCCTCGCGCGCCGCGCGCCCTGCGAGTTCATCGGCCGCGACCACGCCAAGGCGTAGAGTCCGCATTTGCCGCGGCGCATTTGCCGCGGGCACTATCCCGCCGGGCGCGCTTTATGGTATAATCTACCGCATGGAGAAAAGGGAGAACTACGCCGCTGCGAGGGATCTCGTTGCAGGAGCCAGGAGGATTCTCGTCTCGGGACATCTCAGTCCGGACGGGGATTCGCTCGGCTCCATGCTGGCGCTCGCGCGGCTTCTTAGGAACGCCGGCAAGGAGGCGTATGCGACTGCGGACCTCAACGCGCTCGGCAAGCCCGGCTTCCTCGATGGCGTCGAGGAGCTGATACCGATCCGCAAGCTCAAGGCCGCGCGCCGCAGGCTCGGCGGAGCGTTCGACCTGTTCATCGCAGTGGACTGCAGCTCCTTCGCGCGCATGCCGTCCGAGGTCGAGCCCGTCGCGAAGGGCCTGAAGTGCCTCTGCATCGACCACCACGTCACGAACGACGGGACGTTCGGCGACGTGCAGATCGTCGACCCGTCCGCGTCGAGCGCGGGCGAGCTCGTGTGGCGCTTCGCGAAGTGGATGGAGTGGAAGCTCGACCGCGCTGTCGCCGAGGCGCTGTGGGTCGCGATGGTGACAGACTCGGGGCGCTTCGCGTACGACTCGACCTCCCCGCGCACCCTGCGCGCGGCCGGCGACCTGCTGAAGCACGGCGTGCGCACGGCGTACATCAACGACGTCATATACGGGACATTCTCGCGCAAGGCGGTCGAGCTCAAGCGCATCGCCTGGCGCTCGCTGCACATCTGGAAGAACCGCAAGGTCGCGGAGGTGACGCTGACGAGGGACGATTTCAGGTCCGTGCGCGGGACGAAGGCCGACGCGGAGGACATAATCGAGATCCCGCGCTCCGTCGCGCGCAACGAGATCGCGCTCTTCTTCTACCAGATACCGGACCGCACGAAGGAGACGCGCTGCTCGATAAGGACGCGCGGCGAATGGGACGCGACCGCACTCGCCGCGAAGTTCGGCGGGGGCGGACACAAGCGCGCGTCGGGCTGCACGATCAAGGGGTCCATCGGCGCGGCCAAGCGCCAGATGCGCGCTGCCGTGAAGGAGATGCTCAAGAGCGCGTGCCGCAAGACTGTCAGGATAAATCCGCAGGAGCTTAATATCTGATGCAGAAGGCGATAGTACTTACCGACGGAAAAGCCGGACACGAAAACCAGTCGAAGGCGTTCGCGCGTGCGCTCGGACTCGACTTCGAGCTCGTGCCCGTGAAATTCAAGTCGCCGCTCCACAAGGCGCTTAGCTATCTCCTCGACCGGCTTGGCGTAAGGACCGTTGGCCTTTTGCAGGGACTGGATGGGTTGTCCACCCAACCACCTAACCACCTAACTGTCATCGGCACTGGCTCCGGGACTTTCTACGCGGCGAAGGCGCTCGCGCGCAGGATCGGCGCGAAGTGCGGCGTGGTGCTGTATCCGCGCGGCTACGCGCTGTCCTCGTTCGACTGCATCCTCGCGCCGTCCTTCGACAATCCGGCGGAGAGGCCGAACGTCGTGGAGATTCCCGCGAACCTCGTCGCGAACGACGCGGAGTTCTACGAGAAGGGCGTCGCCTCGTTCGCCGCCCGGCATGCGGGTCCGACGGACAACCTCGTCGGTGTGATCGTCGGGGGGCCGAACAAGTGCTCCTCGATGTCCGCGGACTGGATGAAGGCCAGGCTCGACGAGATATTCGCCGCCAACAGGGGCGCGCAGATGTGCGTGACGACGTCGCGCCGCACGCCCGCCGACGTTGAGGCGGTGGTCGATTCGTATCCGTGGGACTACAAGCTCATCTACTCGAAGGACCACTTCAATCCGATCCCGGCGTTCGTGAAGCTCGCGAAGAGGCTCTACGTCACCGCAGAGTCGACGGGGATGCTCTCCGAGGCCTGCACCTTCGGCTCCGCAGAG
>JAFPDR010000139.1 GCA_017389885.1 Kiritimatiellia bacterium | reverse complement strand
TCGAGCGTGCGCTGCGCGACGAGCGGGTTCTTCGCGTCCGAATACGCCTCCGCGCCGAGGAGCGAGTAGAACTCGCCCATGCGCGTCTGCGCCAGGAGGAGCTGCTTCGAGAGATCGACACTCGGCGAGCCGGACGCCTGGAGCACGCTTTCGGCGCGGTTGAAGAGCGTCTGGTACAGTTCGAGAAGCCCGACCTCCGTCAGGTTGTCGTTGTTGAGCGCGACGTCGCCCTGGTAGGGGCGCCCGATCTGCTCGAGCATCGAGAACCAGGAGTCGGCCTTGTTCGAGTAGAAGTCCTCCACGCGCTGCGCGAACGGCGTTATCTCGTTCAGGACGCGCTGGAGCCACCCTTCCGCAAGCTGCTCCGGCGCCCAGTCGCTCCATCCGGTGCCGACGGTGAGCGCCGCGAGCGTTCCTTCGCGAGCGCGGTAGCGGAGCGTGTAGTAGGTGTTGACGTACTCGTCGGGCCTCGCGCCCTTCGCGCCGAGGAGGATCGAGTATAGCCCGGCCGCGCCGCGATAATACGACCAAGGCGCGTGTTCGTAGTCGGCGGTGGAGAGAGTGCCGTCGGCCGCGGGCGTGGCGCGGCGCCACTCGAACTCGAAGTCGTCCGACGCGCTGCCGAGCGGCGTGCGGTACTGGAGCGTGAGCTCCTCGGAAAGCTTGTTCAGCGGATCCTTCAGAACAGCGATGCCGTCAACGTAGAGTTCCGGAACGACGCGCAGAACCTTCATCGAGACGGGAAGCCCCGGGCTGACCTCCTGCGGATCCGGGTTGTCGTTTTCGACGAGCGTCACCCAGCCGGCGCCCGCGCCGTTCGCGACGAGCGCGTAGTGGTCGCGCGGCAGGTAGAGCGTCGTGGGCAGACGCTCCGCGACGATGGCGGTGAAGTTCACCACGACCTCCAGATATTTGGAGAAAATCTCGTCGTCCGAACTCTCGGCCTTCCACTCGAGCCCGGTGTATTCCTTCAGCCCGTCCTCCTCCCACCTTCCCTCAAGGTCGGTCGTGGATGCGCACATCGTCGGGCGCCAGCGGGTCTCGAGAACCTCCCAGGAGCAGGTGGTGCAGAGATACTCCGCGCCGGATATCTCCGGCATGGGACCCGTGACAAGCTGGTATTCGAGCCCGAGCTCGGTTTCGAGCGTCGAAACCTCGAAATTGACGGTGTCGAGGCTGTCGCGCCAGGCTTCGAAGGCCTTCTGCGACGGGAATGCGTACGTCTTGCGGACGGAGTAGCTGTCGGCGTTGAGCACCTCTCCCGACCTGGTCGAGGGGGTGATCTCCTCCGTCGCAAGGGAATCGATGGCCTTGTCCCAGTAGGTCTTGTGGACGTCCTCCGACGCGTCGAGGGTGCAGATCGCCTTCAGCGCCTCGCGTTCGGCGTCCGTCAGCACGTTGAGCTGCAGATACGAGCCGCCCGACTCCTTGACGACGCGGCGTCCGACGAGGCATACGCGGAACATCGGATCGGCGTTCGCGTCGATGTAGAAGCGGTCGCTGATGGACGGCGGCAGGCCGGTGAAGTAGTACTTGCCCTTGCGCAGCATCGCCGTGCCGGAAGGACCTACCTCGAAGCCGTACTCCTCCGCGAAGTTCGCGGTGATCGGCAGCTCCTCATCCGAGCACTGCACCGCCGTGGGGTCGATGAGCTCGGCCACCGTCATGAGCCCGTCCGCGGGCGACGGATAGGCGATTGTCATCGATGCGGCGTTCCAGACTTCGGGGAGTCCGTTCTCGGCCACGGTCAGCACCTGGCCGACCTTCATCGTCGGCACGCTGTTGGTGGCGGGCCACTGCGCGAGCCATGTCCACGGCGTGGACGCCGTGCCGTCCTGGATGTCCGTGGCGGACGGCGCGGGGATCTTCGTGCAGTTCATCCAGCCGACGACAGTGTCGACGGGAAGCTGGTTGTCGCCGAGCGACGGGCAGTAGAAGCCCGGCTGGAGCGGGTACGAGTAGATCGCGAGCGCCATGCCGTCGCGACGCGCCCACATCTGGTTCTTGCGGTCGATGTACGCGACCGAGGCGTCGTCGGCAGACGAGAGCGTAACGGCGATGTCGCTGTCCGTGCCCCAGCCCGGCACCTTGCCTATCGGCCCAGGAGGCAGCATCAGGTTGCCGACCGTCACCATCCTCGTGAAATCGCGGTGCGCCGTGTTCGCTTCAACGACGCGGTAGGCCTGCATCGCGCCCTTGCCGTTGCGCGCATACATGACCATGACGACCGGATCGGAGAGTCCGTACTGGTTGAAGTCGTTTCTGAGCGCCCAGACGATGTATTCGCTTCCGTTCGCCTCGAGGAACGCGTGCTCCTCGTTGGGGTTGAAGCCGACCGCGCCCTGGACGTTCTGGTAGTAGATTTCGGGCGAGACGTCGCCTTCCGCTGCGAGGGTCAGGCTGAACGCCTTGGGCGCGCCCATGCCGAGCACGGCGCAGTTCTTGCCGCGAAGCGTGTTGCCCTTTGCGTCGAGAGCGGTGCGCACGGTTCCGTCGGTGCCGAGCGTCGCGAGATCGTCGTCGCCGAAGCTGAAGTTGAAGATCACGTCGTTTTCCGACTCCGGTGCCTGCGCATCGCCGTACCAGAGCCCGATGGCGTCGAGCGCGACGTATGTCGCCGACACGCCGCTCTCGCCCTCAACCGCGCCGATCGTCGCCGATACGCCGCGCCCCATCGCCGACGCGGGGACGTTCACCGCGACGACGTTCCACGCGCCCGCCGTGACGGTCGTGGACTTCTCGCCGGAACCAGTCGCAGAGCACACCACCTGCCAGCCGTCCTCGCCGGCGCGCTCGAGCCGCGCCTCCACGACGGCGGCTGAAGACTGCTTGTCGCCGAAGGCGAACCGGACGAGACGGCCGGGCGTCGCCGGTTCGTCCGTCGGAACGAAGAGCGCGAAGCCGGCGGTCACTTTCTCGGCCGTCGCGGAAACTGTCGCGCCGCCGACGTTCACGGACGCGGTCGAACCCTCCTCTTCAAGCAGCAGCGAGCGCCCGCTGCACGCGACCATCGAAGGATCGGCCGAGCCGAGCCCGGAGGAGAGCGCGATTTCGGGCAGAAGGCCGTCCGTCATCGTCGACTCCCAGTTCGCGCGGTAGTTCTGCACGAGGGCAGGGTAGGTGACGGGCTCGGGCATGCGAGCGTCCTGGAAGTTCGCGCGCCACCAAACCTGTATCTTGCCTTCGTCCGCGTTCACGGCATAGATCGAGGACTGGAGATCGGCGTAGGGATCTTCCTCGTCCGGCAAGCCGTCGACGTCGATGTCGAGCGCTCCGGAAAGATCGGGGATGATCGAAGTGCCCGCCGGGGAGTGGTAGAGGCGCGGGTTCCAGTTGCGGCCGGGCGACTCCGGCTCGTAGATGTAGCCCGCGAGCTTGTCGTCGACGCGCTCGGACATCGTGCGCGCGTCCGGCCCGGCCTCGATGCCGAGGCGGGGCGTAATCTCCATGCCGACGGGCCAGTCGATCGTCCAGGGCGTCGCCACGGTCTTGGAGCGGTAGTCTGTCAACTCCACCGGCATGTACCACGGGCAACCGGACCCGATGCTGTTCACGAGGCGGATGAGTATCTTGCCGCCGTTGCCGCCGCGGAGCGAGACCTCGCCCGCCTGGCTGACGGACGCCGAAACGTCTGCGGGCATGCGGAACATCGTGCTGGCCTGGTAGTTGGTCGGCACCATGAACGGGCATCCCGGCGTCGCGTCCGCAGGCGCGACGACGACGCGGATCGGATTCTCCGGCCAGCTTATGAGATAGTTGTCGTGCTCGAAGTTCCACTTCGTCTTCATCGGGTCGGACGTCTGCCAGTAGATGTCGGCCTTCCACGGCTCGGATATTCCGGACGAACTTGTCGTAATGTCCGTCGGCGCGATGGCGAAGACCTTGCCGTGGTCCGGATCCGTCAACTCCTCGCCCGACGCGGCCTTGTACTGCTCGAGATACGGAGAATAGGGGTCGTCGGATTCCTTCGCAAGACCGGCTACGACGACGGCGTGGAGGTTGGCCGTGTCATACCCGCCGCCCGCCGGCGTCAGCGCGTCGCCCACTCCGGCGTACAGCGTGTTGACAACGGGAGGACACACCTCGACGACGATGTGCGCGACCATGTGGTCCTTCGTCTCGGTGTCGTAGTACGCAAGCACGAACTGACCCTGCGGACAGCGCTTGACCGTTCCCGTCTTCTCGTCGGCCGTGTAGCGGAACGTCAGCATCTTCGAGACGGACGGGTTGTAGTCGAGTCCGTAAACGACGTTCGACACGCCGCCCGCCTTCTCCTGCCACTCGGTCGAAAGCAGGCTGCTGCTGCCGAAGAACCTGACGAACTTGCCGGAGAGGTCGATGTACGCCGCCGTGTTCGCCTCCTCCGCGCGCGTCGCGAAGATCCTGTACGGACGCGAGGACGACGTCGCGCCGATCTTGTACGTCTGCTCTTCCTGCGTGCCGTTCTTCAGTACCCACGTCACCGTCATGGCGCCGCTCGAGGTGAAGAGCACGCGCTCCAGCGGATTCGTCGTTCCGTTGTTGAAGAGGATTCGGCCTTCGGACGCGATGGCGGAGTTCGCCGCGATCGTCGCCTGCCAGTCGATGGTGTCGTCCGACGGCATGTTCGTGCAGAACTCGCCGATCTTAGCGTCCGGCTTCTGCTCCGAGAGCGTGCGCCCGACCGTCCACGCGGCGAGCGTCCAGGAAACCTGCGTGTCCTTCGTGGACGTCGCGGTGACCTGCTCCTCGGGCAGCACGGGCGCGCACGCGGCGGAAATCGGATATGCCACGCCCGGCTGCGAATAGCCGCTTGTGGCCGAAGTGGCGCCGTAGACGGGCAGACCCACTTCGCCGAGCCCGACGTTCGTATCCTCCGGAGCCGCCGCGAAAACGCCGCCGGAAAGGAATGCCAAGGCAAACACCAGATAATTTCTCATCTTACTTTCCCTCCTTTCCGATGAACGGGAAGAAAGTCACCTTCACCCCGTCCGGCTCCGAAGCGGGCGCCCTTACCCAATCCCCTTTGCGGCAGTACTGTATGACGCCGGGGATGCGCAGGCCGCGCGAGCCCAACTTGCTGCTCGAAACGAGCGCGATGCCGTCCGCCGGAGCCTCTTTGAGCTTCTGCCCGCGCAGCACGTTGGCGACCTCGCCGAGGTCTGTCCTGCCGTTCGAGAAGACTTTGACGCCGTCGCCGCGCAGGAGGGTCAGCGTCTCCTTGTCGCCTACGACGACCGGCGAGACCTCCACAGGGCCCGCGCCGGGAGCCGTCACCGCGCCGTAGACCTCAAGCTGCGAAACCGACACGTTGTTCGCCGCAAGCGCGTTTTCCGTAAGGAGATTTCCGATGCGGATGTCCTTGCTGGCGGCCTCCGCGACAAGCGCGCGGTTGACCGCGGCGACAGGCCTGAGCGCACGGCGCGGCGTCAGTTCGATCCTGCTGTCGCCGATCGCGACGCCCACGTGCGTGACGCTTCCCGTCGCGATGAGTTCCGCGAGCGTATCGTCGCCGAACGCCGCCACGAAGCTGCCGTCTTTGTTGACCGTCACCGGCTGGTCTTTGGCTTCCCAGAGCGGCGTCTCGGCCGATTCGCCGTCATATACCCTGAAATGCATCTTCTTTTCGTATTTGTCTTCGCTTACTGCCGGCTCGTCCTTCCCAAGCTTCGTCAGCTGCCCGCGGTAGACGAGCCTCGCGACGCTGCCCGCCGGACGCTGCCACTGGGCGCGGAGCGTCGCCTTGGGCGTCAGACCCGACAGAACACCCGGAACGAGCGTGCCGCTTGCGTCAAAGACCTGCACTCCGCTCTCCGTGAAGTAGCCGAGAAAGACGAATTCGCCCAATCTCTGCGCGACAGGCGCCTTAGCCGTTCCGTTTTCCGTGTAGATGGCCGAGCCCACGGTCCCGCCCTCTGAAACAAAGGTAAAGGTGTACGTCTGCACCCACCTGGCCTGGAGCGTCGTATCCTCGATGGTCTGCCAGACGGGATAGACAGGGTTGCGGTCCGCATCGTAGATTTTCGTCCCGCCTGCCGTATAGTAGCCCTGGAATGCATAGTTTGCTTTGGCAGCGGGGGCGGGCGCGGACGGCGGAGCGAGCATCAGAGTCGCCTGCGCCGTGTCGACGGAAGCCCCGTCCGACATGAACGTGACGGTGACTGGAGCGGCCGGCGCATCCTCGGCGCTT
>JAFPDR010000138.1 GCA_017389885.1 Kiritimatiellia bacterium | reverse complement strand
TGAGCGCCCTCGCGTCGCCCTTCTCCATCGCGGCCTGCACCGTCTTGAGGCGCTCGGGGAGCTTCATCGACTTCGGGAACTTGAAGCCGAAGTCGCGCGCAAGCCAGTCGACGGCCTGCTGCGAGAAGTACATCGCGCCGACGCCCGCGTCGCCAGACCACTCGTCGCGCGGCGCCTTCGGGTTCATGTCGACTGGCGCAAACGCGAGTTCGGAGATGCGCCCGGTCATCGCGCCCTTCGGGTCGACGAAACCGACGGCCTCGGACGAGCCCATCGCGACGCCGAGCACGCCCCTGCGGCCCATCGAAATCGCGCCCGCGAGCGCGGTGACGTCTCCGTCGTTGAACACCTTGAACGGAACGTTCCAGTCCTTCTCGATGCGGAAGAACATGCGCTGCGCCTCCTCGAACTTCGAGGGGTTCTTCTCCTTCACGGCGCGCAGGAGCGAGGCGATGCCGATCTTCTGCCCGACGAGAACGCCGGCCGTCGAGCCGCCGATCGCGTCCACGCGCGGCAGATGCGCCGCGGCGGCCCTGAGCCCCTTCGTGAGCTGCGTGTAGTGGTACTCCGGGTCGGCGTTGTTGCGCGGATCCCACGGGAACTCCTCGGAGAACACGACCTTGCCGTTCTTCAGCGCGGAGATCTTGAAGTCGCTCGCGCCGAGGTCGAAGCCGATGCGGCATCCGTTGGCGACGGGCTTCACGACGGACGTCCTCTCTGCGAAGCCGGGGAGCTTCCTGTACGGCACCACCTCCGCCTCGACCTTCTCGCCGTAGATGGACGTGAAGAAGTCGTAGTCGAACGCGCGCGCGCCGCGCTTCGCGTATGCCTTCGCGATGGGCTTGACGATTTCGTCAGGTCCCGCGATGTAGAGCTTCCTTCCGCCCGCCGCCCAGAGGACGAACTTCGCGACGCGCTCCGCCACGTGGCGGGTGAACTTCAGCGCGGCGGGGTCGAGGCGGCGGGGAATCGGGAAGTCGTAGCGGTAGACGTTTCCGTCCTCGCGCTCCCATGCGATGCCGACCACGTCGGCCTTCTCCCCGATTCCGTCGTAGACGGTCCACATTGCCTGCATCGGCGCCTTGTAGTCGTACATCTCTGCCTCTCCTTGTGCTGGTTCAGTCGTAGGCCGCCACTATCGCGGGGGTTACGTCGACGAGGGATTCGACGCGGTCGCGGAGGAACCTCTCCTTCGGACCGAACGCGATGAACGGGACCTTGTTTGTGGTGTGCCCTCTTTCCGAAATGTTCTCCACGTTGCCGTGGTCGCTCGTCATCACGAGCGTGATGCCCGCCGCCTCCGTGAAGCGGACGAGCGACGCGAGGAAGCGGTCGTAGGTGCGCAGGACCGCGCACGCCCGCGCGTAGTCCATCGAGTGCCCGGAGACGTCCGTCTGGAAGAACTCGTAGAGCGTGAAGTCGTTCTCTCGCGCTATGGCGAAGAGGTGCTCCGCCGCGCGCTGCGGGGGTATCACCGATATGTCAGGCCAGCGGTCCTGTATCGTCTCGCGCGTAAGGTCCTGCATGACGGCGCGTCCGCAGGAGAGGTCGTCGACGGTCCTTATCGTCTCGGGGGCGGTAAGCGCCATGACGGTCGTTACGGACTTGAACCTGCGCGCCGCGAGCTCGTCAGGGGAGTCGACGAGGTACGCGTCCGAGAAGCACACGCGCTTGCCGCGCGCCTTGAGGCGGAGGAAGAGGTTGTCGGACTCGATGATCTTCCTGAGGCCCGGCCCGGGGAAGCCCTCGCAGTGCTTGCCCATCGCCGCCGCGCAGTTGACGCCGGTGAACATCGTGCCCTGGCCCGTCGCGCTCTGCGGCGGCCCCGCGACGCCGAGGCACGCGTCGATCGGCTTCGAGTGCGCGGATATGAGACGGCACAGCGCCGGACACACCTCCGGGTTCACCGGATTGTCCGTCGCCGCGTCCCTCAGGCCCACGCCGTCGATGAATAGGAAAAGCACTTTCATCCCAGTACGGGAATTTTACCAAATTCCGCCCGAAATCCGCAACCCCCAAAGGCCGCAAAATCACATCGCAAGGACGGCTTCGGCGAACTCCGCGAGGTCGCGGTAGACTCCGGCGGCGTATTCGTCGAGGGAAGTCGGCTGCGCGTTCACGATGAAGACCTTCCCGCCCGCCTGGAGCGTGAGCCGCGGCAGGCCCGCCGCGGGGAAGACCGTGAGCGACGTGCCGAGCACGAGGAAGACGTCGCTCCTCATCGCGAGCGACTGGGCGGACGTGAACGCGGCCTCGGGAAGCGCCTCGCCGAAGAACGTGATGTCCGGCTTGTACGCGCCCCCGCAGCGGCAGCGCGGCACGGCCTCGCCCTTGAGCATCTCGAGTATCTCGTCGTACGTCTTCTCGTCCCCGCACCTGCGGCAGTGGTGGAGGATCGGCGAGCCGTGCACCTCGTACACGTTCGCGCTCCCCGCCTTCTGGTGGAGCATGTCGATGTTCTGCGTCGCGATGCCCTGGAGGAGGCCAAGGTCCTCGAGGTGCGCAAGCGCCTTGTGCACCGGACCGGGCTGGTACCTGCCGAGTCCGTAGACGAGCTCGGAGCAGCCCGAGTAGTACACGGACGGATCGCGGTCGAACCAGTCGATGTCGAAGATGCGCTCCGCGTTCGGCTGGCGGTAGAGTCCCTGCGGACCCCTGAAGTCCGGGATGCCGCACAGCGTCGAGACCCCAGCGCCCGTGAGGCATCCGACGCACTTCGCGCCCCTGAGCGCCTCGACGAGCCGCTTCATTTCGCGACCTCCTCGACGAGGTCCGCGACGCGCGCCGCAGCGTCCGGCGTCGCGATGGCCCGCATCTTCTCCGACATCGCGGCAAGCTTCTCGGGATGGTCGTAGCGCTCGAGGATGTAGCGGCAGAGCTGCTTCGCGGTGAGCTTCGCCTGGCTCGCCTCGTCCGCCGCGCCCTTCGCCGCGAACGCGTCCGCGTTGAAGTGCTGGTGGTCGCGCATGGCGGAGGGGAGGGGAATCAGCATGGCGGGCTTCCCGCACGCCGCGAGCTCGAAGCACGTCGAAGCGCCGGCGCGCGCCACCACGAGGTCGGCGGACGCGAACGCATCCGCCATCTCGCGCTCGAACGCGTGCACCCGCGCGGGCAGCGCGACGTGCGCGTATGTGGCCATGACGTCGCCTTCGTCCTTCGCGCCGGTCTGGTGGATGACGTAGAGAGTGCGGCCCTTTGTCCAGCGCTTGTCGAGCTCGGCCTTCGCCATCGCGAGCGCCTCGCTCGCGATGCAGTTCACCGCGTGCGCGCCCTGCGAGCCGCCCGTCACGAAGACGACGAACGCGTCCGCCGGGATGAAGTCGAAGCGCTTGCCGGACGCTATGTCGGCGCGCACGGGGAGCCCTGTGCGCACCGTGTCGCATCCGGGCAGGTGCTTCGCGGTCACGTCGAAGCTTATCGCCACCTTCTTCGCGAAGCGCGAGAGGAACTCGACAGCGCGGCCGGGGATCGTGTTCGCCTCGTGGAGGACGACGGGTATCCTTCGCCCGCGCGCGGCGAGGACGGGCGGAAGCGACGAGTAGCTGCCCATCGCAAGCACCACGTCCGGCGACTCCCTGCGCATCTCGCGCCTGCAGCGCAGTATCGACGCGAGTATCGAAAGTCCGTTGCGGACCGAGAGCTGGCGCGCGCCCGTGGAGAACGTCGCCCCGTGCCAGTTCCGCATCACGCTCGACTCAATGTCGCGCCCCGAGTCCCACACGGTCACGTCGTGTCCGCGCGACTTCAGCTCCTCCGCCACCGCGAGCCCGGGGAACGCGTGCCCCCCGGTGCCTCCGCATGCTACAACTATCTTCATGAAATGCCTTCTCCTGTCATTGCCGTAGATTATAGCAAAATCGGGCGTTCCTGGGCGGCGTCCTTGAATGGTCACGCGGTTGCGTCGACAAGCCAGTGGGGCATCGGAGGCGGCACCGGACGCGTCGCGCCCGGTTCGAAGCCCGCTTCGCGCATCCATCCCTTCAGTTCCTCGTCGGAGAAAACCCATCCGTTCTCGGTCGTAAGGGCCATGTTTACTG
>JAFPDR010000137.1 GCA_017389885.1 Kiritimatiellia bacterium | reverse complement strand
TCATACGCGGGAGCAATCTCCGCCTTGCGCGTGGCAGGATCGACGAGGAACCCCCAGTTGCCGTTGTGCCTGTCGAAGTTGCCGAGGAACGCATCTACGACAAACATATCCCAGAAATGCGCCTTGAGCTCGACTGGATCGACGAAGGACTGAAGCTCTATCGTCTCAAGCACGTCGTTCATCTCGGTTCCCGTACCGCCGGTATCGGAATCTATCACCGTGTTCTTTATCGAGCAGAAGTCGTAGAGGACCTTGACGTCCGCCGTGAAGTCGCGGCAGGCGCAGACGACCTTGGTCTTGCCGTTGGTGAAAGTGCCAAGCCGAGTCTCCTGGGCCTTAAGTCCGATCATGTTGGCAATCGTGCTCGCAAGATGCTCGCTGTAGCAGCTGTTCGAGTACGAGAGAGTTGTCGGCTTCTCTGCCGTCGAAGGAGGAAACTTCAGGAGCCACACGTCGTCATCGTACCGCACGGCGATCTTCTTTCCATTCGCGCCGTTGTAGGCGCGTCCGGGAAGTCGCTCGCAGTCAGTGAAATCTATTGGCTCCATCATACGTCCTTTCCCCAGAGGTACTTGTCGCGGAGATACTGCGCCTGTTCGTGGGTGATCAAGTTGTCGTTTATCTCGGCGATGTTGATGGAACCGTACAACTCGCCCCAGAGACAGTCGAGTAGATGAGACTTCTCCTCGACGCCCTTCTTCCAGGCCTCGAGGTCGTGCGCCAGATACGGCGGCAGGTTCCTCTCGAACATCTCGTTGCTCATGCGGATATTATAGCAAATTATGCGCTCTTTCGTATTTGCACTGACCAGTTTTCCATGTCTCGTCTATTGCGCCCGCGGCAGCAGCCAAAACGGGGATGCCTCCGGAAAACAAGAAACGCACCAAACCCCCGGTCTACTGGGCCTGATGCGCTTTCATGGTGGTGGAGATAAGGGGAGTCGAACCCCTGACCTTCTCAATGCCATTGAGACGCTCTACCAACTGAGCTATATCCCCATGAATCGAAAACAACGAATATTATCTCATATCCCCGTCCGGAAGTCAATGGGGTATTTGGCCCTATTTCACTTCAGGTTCCACAGCGACTTTATGTGAGCGACGCCGGCGCGGAGGCGATCCTCCTCGACGTACTGGGAAGGTTCGAAGACGACGTGGCGCACGTTCGCGGCGAAGTCCTTCAGCGCGGCGAAGTCGACTTTTCCGTCGCCGGGCGCGAAGTGGTCGTCGTTGAAGTCCTCGACGTCGTTGAGGTGCATCCCCGCGAAGAAGCTGCGCGCGTACTCCGCAAGATTCTCCACCTTCACCTCGCCGCGCCAGCGGTACATCTCCCGCACGCGGTCGTGACCGGTGTCGAACCACCCCTTCACGCCGGACGATCCGAATTCGCGCAGTATCTCCGTCAGCTCCCACTCGGCGGGGAAGCCCTCGAGGTACGGAAGGTTCTCGAGCGCAAGCGTCACGCCCTTCTTCGTCAGCAGCGGGACAATGTCCGAGAGTGTCTTCCTGAATGCGTCGAGCGTCTTCCTGCCGCGCTTCACGCGGCGCTTCATCGCGCGCGCGAGGATCTTCGCATAGGCCGTGGAGGAGACTCCGCCTTCGCTGTCCGATCGCGCCTGGCGCAGTGAGCCGGAGTCGATCCTGTCGAAGAGCCTTCCGAACGGAACGCGCCCCGCGTGCAGCACGACGGTATCCGCCCCGATGTCGGCGGCGAAGTCGACGTTCCGCGTCACCTGCAGCACCGCCATCTTCCGAGCCTCCTCGTCGAGCGAGGCGAGCTGGTAGAGCTCGGGGTAGCCCTGCGGTGCGGAAAGCGGGACGGGGCAGAACGCGTGGACGCTTCCGACCGGGATCTGTCCGAGCCTCGCCCTGAAGCCCTCGACCTGGCGGATGTTCGTGTGGAAGCCGAGTTCCAGTTCTTCGAAGCCGAGCTCCAGCGCCTTGTCCGCGATGGCGCGTCCGTCATCGATGCGCCGGTTGCACCAGTTCGTGGAGAGCGATAGCCTCATTCTCCGGACTCCCCCTTCGGCCACACGAGGCGGTCCGTCATGAGGCACAGGACCGCTTCGTCCGGCAGGTACCTCTCGCTCTGGCGGAACGCGTCTTCGACTGCCGCAACGTTGCGGAACGCATGGTGGCGCGGGACAAGCCCTTTGACCATCCATTCGCGGACGAAGGACATGACTGTCTTGTAGAAGGCCTTGCGCGCCATCGCGACGTCTTCGTCCTCCGACTCGTCCTTGACCTCGCCGAGTATCTCCGCGAGGCGCTTCCCCGCCTGGGCCTTCGCGTAAACGCCCTCGACGCCGCGCGACTCAAGGACCTCCGCGACCGCGTCGTACGCGTCGCCGGAGAGAAGCCCCTCCGAAAGCGGGAGGTCGATGCGCTGGGAGCGCGAGACGATCGTCGGCATCACCGCGTCCGGCTGGTCGGTGAGCAGCAGGAACATCGTCTTCGGCGGAGGCTCCTCGAGCGTCTTCAGGAACGAGTTCGCGGCCTCCTCCTCCATCCTGTCCGCGCCAACTACGACGCCTACCTTCCATCCGCCGGAGAACGCCGTCGCGGACATCGGTCCGACGATGCCCTCGCGCATGGACTTGACGTGTATGGTGCGGGAGCGTCCCTCCGGCTCGAGCCAGGCGACGTCGGGATGGCAGCGCTGGGCGACCTGCTCGGGCTGGTCGGGGAAGAGGAAGCGGAGGACCTTCCCGACGAGCGCGTCGCATTCGCCGCGGAGGTCGCCGCAC
This sequence comes from Kiritimatiellia bacterium, assembly GCA_017389885.1. The sequence goes on along the minus strand of JAFPDR010000137.1, from coordinate 1,165 downwards.
ACGAGGTACCCGTGCGCGGCGCGTCCCGTCTCAACGGCTCGGACGACAAGCGAATATGCCTCGTCGACGGTCAAGGTCCGCCCCCTTCGGGCCCGTCAGAGCTTGACGGGCTGGACGTGCCAGATGTCGCGCGCGTACTCCATGACGGCGCGGTCGGACGAGAAGAAGCCGGAGCGCGCGATGTTCACGAGGGACATCTGGTTCCACTTCTTCGCGTCGCGGTATGCGGCGTCGACGCGGTCCTGCGCCTCGCTGTAGGAGCGGAGGTCGGCGAGGAGCATGTAGTAGTCGTTGTACTCGAGGAGCGAGCGGAGGATCGGGTCGAAGAGCCCGGGCTCGAGGAGCGAGAAGACGTTCGCCTTGATCATGTCGAGCGCCGCCTTGATCTCCGGGTCCTTCCTGTACCAGTCCTTTGAGACGTACGTCGGCCTGAGCTTCGCGACGTCCTCGGTGCGGAGTCCGAACAGGAACATGTTATCGTCTCCGACCTCGCGGTGGATCTCGACGTTCGCGCCGTCGTAGGTGCCGAGCGTGAGCGCGCCGTTCATCATGAACTTCATGTTGCCCGTGCCCGAAGCCTCCATGCCGGCGAGCGAGATCTGCTCCGAGACCTCAGACGCGGGCATGATCTTCTCGGCGAGCGAGACGCGGTAGTCGGGAAGGAACGCGACGGAGAGCTTTCCGCGCGTCTTCGGGTTGGAGTTGACGACTCCGGCGATGCCGTGGATGAAGCGGATGATGAGCTTCGCCATGTAGTATCCGGGCGCAGCCTTCGCCGCGAAGATGAACTGGCGCGGCACGGGGTCGAACTTCGGATCGTGGAGCAGGCGGTTGTAGAACATCACGATGTAGATCGCGAGCATGAGCTGGCGCTTGTACTCGTGGAGGCGCTTTACCTGGACGTCGTAGATCGCGTCGGGGTTCAGCTCGATGCCGAGGTTCTTCTTCGTCCAGTTCGCGAGCTGGCGCTTGTTGCAGGCCTTGATCTTCGCGAGCGCGGAGAGGAACGCGGCGTTCCTGGAGAACTTCTCGAGCTTCCTGAGGTCGTCGAGGTGCGTGATCCAGTTCTCGCCGATCGACTCGGAGATGAGCTGCGAGAGCGTCGGGTTGGCCTTGAGGAGCCAGCGGCGCGGCGTGATGCCGTTCGTGACGTTGTGGAACTTCT
>JAFPDR010000136.1 GCA_017389885.1 Kiritimatiellia bacterium | reverse complement strand
TACTCGAATATCCAGCCGACGTTGCCCTTCGTGCCGAACTTCTCGAGCACCTTGAGGATCACGTCCTTCGCGGAGACGCCCTTGCGGAGCTTCCCCTTGAGGACGATCGCGCGGACCTTCGGAGTCGGGATGTGGAACGCGCCGCCCGCCATCGCGACGGCGATGTCTATTCCGCCCGCCCCGATCGCGATCTGCCCGACGCCGCCGCCCGTCGGGGTGTGCGAGTCGCTGCCGAGAAGCGTCGTGCCGGGCTTGCCGAAGCGCTCGAGGTGCAGCTGGTGGCAGATGCCGTTGCCGCACTTGGAGTAGACGATGCCGTACTTCTTCGCGACGGACTGGAGGAAGTCATGGTCGTCTGCGTTCTCGAAGCCGATCTGCACGGTGTTGTGGTCGACGTAGCTGACGGAGAGGTCCGTCTTCACGCGCGGAACCCCCATCGACTCGAACTGCAGGTACGCCATCGTGCCGGTCGCGTCCTGGGTGAGTGTCTGGTCTATGCGGATCCCGAGCTCGGGGTCCTTCGCGGGATCGCCCTCGACGAGGTGCGCGGAAAGTATCTTCTCTACGACGTTCATTTTACGGGAGTTTGGAGTTTTGGAGGTTTAATGGTCCTTTGCGCTTCGGCGCGTCTATCCGCGCTCGAAGGCGCGGTGGGCGATGTCCCTGCGGTAGAACATGCCGTCGAACGAGATCCCGCCGATGCGCGCGTACGCGCGGTCTACGGCCTCGCGCAGGTTCGCGCCGAGTCCGGTGACGGAGAGGACGCGTCCGCCCGAGGTCACGACCCTGCTGCCGTCGTCGCTCGGAACGCGCTTCGTCCCGCAGTGGAACACGATAGTGTCGGGCTTCGCGTCCGCGAGCCCGGAGATCTCCTTGCCCTTCTCGTAGTCGCCAGGATATCCGCCGGAGGCCACGATCACGGTCGCCGCGGCCTCGTCCTTCACCACGACGTCCTCCGGCTTCAGGCAGCCCTGCGCCGCATGGAGAAGCGCCGTCGCGAAGCTTCCGCCGAGGCGCGGAAGCACCGCCTCCGTCTCGGGGTCGCCGAAGCGCGCGTTGAACTCCACGACGTTCACTGTCGAGCCGCTCTTCGCGAGGGGTCCGTGCGGATTCGAGTTCTCGTCGTTGACCATCAGCCCCGCGTACAGCACGCCGCGGTACGTAATGCCGCGCTTCCCGAGCTCGCGCACGACGGGCATGATGATCTTCTCCTTGATGAGCGGAAGCTTGTCGGACGTCACGACCGGCGCGGGGCTGTATGCGCCCATGCCGCCGGTGTTCGGACCCTTGTCGCCGTCGAAGATGCGCTTGTGGTCCTGGGAGGACGGAAGCAGCACCGCGTCGTTTCCGTCGACGAGCGCCAGTATCGAGCACTCCTCCCCGTGCAGGAACTCCTCGACGAGCACCTCGGCGCCGGCAGCGCCGAACTTGTTGTCGACGAGCATGTCGTCTATCGCGGCCTCGGCCTGCTCCGTCGTCTCCGCGACTATCACGCCCTTCCCCGCGGCGAGTCCGTCCGCCTTGATGACGACGGGAAGCCCGAACGACGGAAGCGCCGCCTTGGCGGCCGCCGCGTCGGTGAACACCTCCGCCTTCCCGGTCGGAACGCCCGCCGCGTCCATGACCTCCTTCGCGAAGCGCTTGGACCCCTCCATGCGCGCGCCTGCGGCGACCGGTCCGAACGCGGGGACGCGTATCCCCGCGAGCGCGTCGACAAGTCCCTTGACGAGCGGCGCCTCCGGCCCGACCACGACGAGGTCCGGATGGTTCACCGTCGCCCACGCGGCGATGCCGGAGATGTCGTCCGCCTTGATGTCGACGTTCGTCGCCACATCGGCCGTGCCTGCGTTCCCGGGCGCGCAGTAGAGCTCGTGACTCTCCTCGTCCTGCGCGAGCCTCCAGGCGATCGCGTGCTCCCTTCCGCCGCTTCCGACTACAAGTATCTTCATCTTTCTCACTCCTTGGGAATCTTTATCTTCTGCCCGATGCTGAGCCTGTCGCTCTTGAGCCCGTTGACTTCCTTGATCTTCTGGACGGTGGAGTCGAACGCCTTCGCGATGAGGAAGAGCGAGTCGCCGGACTGGACGGTGTACTCGTACACAGGCCCCGAGTAGGCGGGGCGGGGCTGCGGCTTGGGCTGGGGCTTCGGCTGCGCCGGAGGCTGCATCGAGGCGATCTTCTTCGAAAGGTCCTGCACTATCTCGCCGCGCACGCCCTGTATCTCTCGCCTCAGCTCCGCGACCGTTCCCTTCAGCGCGGCGATCTCGGCGCGGAGGCTCTCGATCTCGGCCTTCGCCGACTCGGCCTTGCGCAGCCGCTCGGCGAGCTCCTCCTGGTTGGACGACAAAATGTCCACCTGCGCGGAAACGCGCTGCATCTCCGCCACCGCCTGTTCCTTCAGAAACGCGTCGCGGCCCGTTCCGGCAGCCTGCGCGAAAGCCCCTCCCGCCGCAAGCGCCGCGGCCAGCGCCGCAATTGCAATCGTTGCCTTGTTCATTTTCTTCCTTCCCTTTCCTTGCTTCGGATATTTTACCAAATTCTCGCCCTCCTGTGTCATCGGAATGTCCCGCCCTATATCGGCGTTCCGGAGGATATGCGCGACTGCGAGTGCGCGTGGCAGATCGCCATCGCGAGCGCGTCCGCTGCGTCGTTCTGCGGGAGCTCCGGCAGCGCGAGCAGCGTCTTCACCATCCGCTGCACCTGCTCCTTCTCCGCCATCCCGTTGCCGCAAACCGCCATCTTCACGCGCCGCGGCTCGTACTCGTACACGCTCTTCCCCGCGTCCGCCGCGGCGACTATCACAGCGCCCCTCGCCTCGCCGAGCACCATCATCGTGTTGGCGTTCTTCCCGTAGATGACCTTCTCCACGCTCAGCACGTCCGGATTCCACGCCGCGACCAGTTCCGCGATCTTCGCGTGTATGCGTCTGAGGCACTCCGAGATCGGCACGGACTGCGCGTTCGGGATGTTCCCGTAGTCGAGGGCCTTGAGCCTGCTGCCGACGGATTCCACGACTCCGAATCCTGTCGACCTGAGCGACGTGTCTACTCCGAGGATGATCATGGGGTGTAGTTTATAGTTGGTAGTTCAAGAGTTCTGGCTGGATATGAGGTCCCATGCGGCGTTGAGGCGGGTCATGCGCTCCGTCGCCTCGGCGATCTCGCGCTCGCCCGCGCCGCGCGCGCGCAGGACGTCGGGATGGCACTTCTTCGCGAGCTCGTGGTAGGCGCGCTTCGCAGCCGCCTTGGACGCGCCGGGCCGAAGTCCGAGCGTCCTGTAGGCCTTCGCGAGCTCCCCCTCGCGGCGCGGCGCATCCGCCGCGCTTCTGCGGCCCGCGCGGCGCGCGGAGCCGCCGCGGCTTCCGTAGCGCAGTCGCCGCTCGACCCACGCACCGAGGAACGAGCCGAACAGCATGCCGAGGAGCCCGCCGCGCGAAAACAGGAACGCTCCGACGAGAGGTCCGATCCAGATCATCAGAGGACCTTGTCGGCGAACTCGCCGATTCCGGGCACTTCGAGCGTCTCAGCCGCGCCCGCGTCTATCGCCGCGGCGAACGACGGATCGACCGGCATGCGCAGCGTCGCGGGGATGCCGAACTTCTTCGCAAGCTCCTCCGCGCGCGACTCGCCGAACACGGCGATCTCCTTTCCGCAGTCCGGACACTTCAGGTAGCTCATGTTCTCGACGAGCCCCAGGACCGGCTTCTCCATCGCCTTCGCCATCTTGACGGACTTCGAGACGATCATCTCGACGAGCTCCTGCGGAGACGACACCACTACGACTCCGTCGACAGGGAGGGACTGGAACACCGTGAGCGGAACGTCGCCCGTTCCAGGCGGCATGTCGACGAACATAACGTCCAGCTCGCCCCAGTGCACGTCGGTCCAGAACTGCTTCACGAGCCCCGCGATTACGGGCCCGCGCCAGATCACGGGGTCGGACGGATCCTCCACGAGCATGTTCAGCGAGATGACCTTGATTCCCGTGTTCGTCATCGTCGGCTCGATTCCGTCGTCCGACTTGTACGTCGAGCCGGCGAGGCCGAAGGCCTTGGGGATCGACGGACCAGTCACGTCCGCGTCGAGGATTCCGACCTTCAGGCCCTTCTTGGCCGCCTCCACCGCGAGCATCGTCGTCACGAAGCTCTTGCCTACGCCGCCCTTGCCGGACGCGACGGCGACTACCCTCTTCACCTTGGACGCGGCGTTCAGCTTCGCCGCGAAATCGAACTTCTCCTTGCGCTCGCCGCAGTTCTTGCCGCACGTCGAGCAGTCATGTGTGCATTCCTCTGCCATTGAAAACTCCTTTCCGCACATTATACCATTTCCAGACCGCCCGGTGTGCGCGGAAATGGAGTCCACTGCGGTCAGGGCGCGGTCTCGCCGAGGGTTTCGCCGTCGAGCAGCGCGCCCTCGCTGCGGCGCATCGTGAGCCCGAAGAGCCCGCCGACCCAGCTCGTCGCCTTGTTCCCCCTGAACTCGACGCGCACGCTCTTCCTCCCCTGCGTGCGGGAAAGCGGCAGCACGTACACCACGTCGTTGAAGCGCCCCCTCTCGCCGCCCTTGAAGGCGAGCGTCGTCGTGACGAGCTTCTCGCCGTCGACGAAGATGTCGAAGCTCCTGCCCGCATCACCCCCGAAATACGTCACGACAAGCTCCATCCTCACCTTCGCGTCGACGTCCATCGTGTAGCCGATGCAGCCCTTCTCGCCGGACGCGTGGCGGTACTTCCTGTCCTTGAAGTCGCCGACCTCGCTGAACTCGCCCGCGTAGGAGTGGTTCACCTCGCTCTGCTGGAAGCCAGGCTCGACTGTGTCCGTCACGAGCGCAGCCATGTGCGCCTTGAGCTTCTCCGCGGCGGCGAGCTTCTCCTTCTCGGCGCTCCACTCCTTCGATGTCATCACGGGGAAGTAGACGGTGTAGTGCTCTTCGTATACCTGGTGGAACGGCATCAGCGTCAGGTCATCCGGCCTGAGGAGCCCGTTCGTGCGCCACCTGAGCGCGCCCTTCTCCCTGACGACGCGCGCCGTGGCGTCTCCTCCGTCCGACACGATGGTCTTCGCGTTCTCCTCCGTTCCGCCGGGCGACGCGAGGTGGTTGTCCCAGCGCTCCTTCGCGAGGTCCTTCTCCCCCGCCTTCGCTGGATTGACGCCGACAAGGACCATCGGACCGTACATAAACGCGGCGAACTTTCCGTCGGAGTGCGGCAGCGCCTCGAGGCGCAGCGACATGGGAAGCTCTATCTCCAGCGCGTCGCCGTCGCGCCACTCCCTGTCGATCGCGACGTAGCCGTCCTTCCCGGGCTCGCCCTTGATCGAGGTGCGCATGCCGGGGCACCAATACGGCCTGCGGAGCCTGAGCGCGAAGCGGACCGGCTTCCTGTCGGCCGTACGGACGGAGAAGCGCACCTTGTCCTCTTCCGGGAAACGCGTGGCCTGCTCTACGACGACGCCCTTCTCCCTCCAGTTTAGCGTCGAGGCCATGTAGAGGTTGACCCATAGCGCGCTGTCGTCGTGGTAGTACACCTGCTCCGTGTAGCGCACGGGATTCTCCATCCCCGTCCCGACGCAGCACCACCAGGCGCCGGTAGGAGTGGACCACGTCTTGAACGCGACGGGCTTCTGGCTGAGGAAGTAGCCGAACTCGCCGGGCCTGCGCCCGATCTGCGTCAGAAGCTGGTTTATGAGCGCGCGCTCGACGAAGTCCATCCTCTTCGAATCGGGCTCCCACGAGAACATGCGCCCCGTGAGGCGGATCATGTTGTTGATGTTGCACGTCTCGGAGTTGTCCTTGCCGAGCTTCTTCGGCGTGAGCGCCACGTTGTAGAAGTGCTCGGCGTCGCTGTGTCCGCCGTTCGCGAAGGAGCGCCTGTTGACGACCGAGTCCCAGAAGGTGTCGATCGCGAGGTGCGTCCTCTCGTCGCCCGTCATCTCGTAGATCGTCGCGAGTCCCGTCACCTTCGGGACCTGCGTGTTCGCGTGGAGCCCGTCGAGCCTGTCCTCGCCGCGGCGGAGCGGATCGAACACGCGCCTGTCGTTGAACCAGTCGGTCGCGAGGCGCATGTACTTCTCGTCGCGCGCGTCGGCGCTCAGCTGCGCGAAGACCTCGTTGAGCCCGCCCCATTCGGACACGAGCAGCCGCTGTCGCTCCGCGTCGTCCAGTCCCGACACCGCGCCGTAGTAGAAGTCCGCCATTCCGCGCTCCACCTCGAGCGCCTTCCTGTTCCCGGCGATGCGGTACGCGTCGCGGAGCCCGGCGAGGATCTTGTGCAGCGTGTAGTTCGGCACCCAGCACTTGGAGATGTCGAATCCGCCCGTGGTGAATGTGTGGTTCCTGATCGACTCGTATACCGCGCGGCGGCAGGTGTGCAGATATCCGTCGCCATTCGCCTTCTGGCACGCGGCGAGCTCTTCAACGATGTAGTCGATGCGCTCCTTCGCCCTCGCCTTCGCGTCGCCCGTCTCCTGCGCGTACAGGAGCGAAAGCGCCGTGAGGTAGTGACCGAGCGAATGGCCGGTTATCTCCGCGCCCTCCCAGCCCCTGTAGCGGTCGGCCTTCTTCGGAAGCTTCGCCTCCTCGCGGAACCCGGCGAGGAGTCGGTCCGCGCTCACCGTGTCCAGAAGGTACTCGCGGTTGGTTTCGTACGCGCGGCGGAACGGACCCTCGCCGAGCGCAACGTCCTGCGGCGCGAACGGACGCGCCTTTTCGGCGACCTCCGCCGCGCCGCAAAGAGGCGCCGCGGCGCAGAGGAGCGCGAACGCGGACACGCAAAGGGAAAAACTGCAGTAGATCCTTTTCATGCCCACAGTATAGCATTTACTACCGCCGCGCGCCATCGCCCATTTGGAGGAGCGCACGCCGCGCTACCGCCGCACGAGCTCGTAGAGGTAGGTCGCGTTCGCGGGATCGGCGGCGATTGAGGCGGTGAAGGCGAGCGTTCCGTCCGCGAACGACGCGGGCACCTCTCCCACGGGCCTGCCCGAGGAGTCGAGCCTGCGGACGCTCCACGCGCCCTGCGCGAGCGCGAGCGACACCTTCGCCGTGCCGCTGCGCATGAGGTACGGAAGCGACCCCCACTTCTCGAGGACCGTGAGCGAGGCGTCGCGGTATACGATCCCGGAGTTCTGCAGGTCCGTGAGGTGCGTCACGAGGATGTGCGACGACTCCGCGATGTCCTTCCCGTCGAGCGAGCTCGCCCAGACCGTCGCCGGCACGTCGATCGCCGCGGAGAGCGGACCCGCCTTCACGCCGCCGCGCTCCGCGAATCCGCCGCACGTGCGGGGCGTCGTGAGGACGAACGTGCCGTCCTCGGGGCTTATCGCGACATGTCCGTCGCCGGCCGCGTGCGGACGCGTCCCCTTCGGGAAGAGCTTCTTCTCGAGGTCCGGCGTCTTGCCGCGGTAGGCCTCCTCGAAGTCGAGCGCGTACGAGCTCTTCTCGAAGAGCGGGGCGACCTTCGTGCCGGTCCTGAAGTACCACGCAGCCCACTTGCCGGGCATCTTGCTCATCGTCTGCTTCGGGTCTATCTTCCTGAGCGACGGCTCCTCGAGCTGGATCTCGCACGTCTTCTCCAAAACCGGCAGGTCGCGCCGGAGGAAGAGGCATATCGAGGCGCGCTCCGCGGCGAGCGAGAGCGGATCGTCCGCCATGTTGAAGTAGCCCATCGGCTGCGAGCCGGGTCTGCGGATCGAGTCGATGCCGTGCGCCCAGGCAAAGCGCCAGAGTCCGTCCCAGTCCTGCAGCGCGCCCGCCGCGCCCGTCGCGATGCCGCCGACGCCGCGGAACCGACCGGGGCCCGAGTAGTTGTACTCCGTGATCGTGAACGGACGGTCCAGCAGGCGCTTGCAGACGACGTCCGTCATGCCCATCGCCTCGCCCTGGATCGGATTGACGTTCCTGCACTTCGACGGCAGGCGCCAGGAGCCCTCGAGGAAGCTCGGGTGGTCGATGTAGAAATGGTCGTCCACCACGTCGAGCGACTCGGCGCGGCAGCGCTGGAAGACGACGGGGTTCCACCAGCTCGACAGGTTGGTGATCGGGACCCCGGTCTTGACCTCGTCGCGGAGGAACGCGCGCATCTCGCGGCAGAACGCCGTCTCGACGTCCGCCAGGAACTGCGTGAACGCCGGCGTGTGCTCGCCCCAGCCCCAGGCGTTCTCCGGAATCGTGTCCGGGACCTTGGCGTACGCCGGGTCGGACGCCTGCTTCGCCGAGAGCCACTTCCGCCATTCGGCCTGGTAGATCTCGAGCGGCTGCAGGAGCTTCCCGCCCCAGTTCATCTCGTTGCCTTCGTTGACGAGCGCGAGCAGGCAGAGCGCGGGCTCGTCGGCATAGCGGTTGCCCGTGTATTCGTTGACGTGCGTCAGGAACTTGCGCGAGTAGTCGAGGAAGTTTTTCCGCGCGCCGGGGTGGATCGGCACGAGCACCTTGTAGACGTCCTTGGCCGGCACGCCGGGCTTGTCGATGCCCATCGCCTTCCACGAGACGGGACGCGACACGAAGAGGTCCGTCGTGATGTAGAGCCCCTCCGCCGTGCAGGCGGCGATGAGTCCGTCGAGCCGCCTGAGCTGCGCGGGGTCGAGGTCGGTGGAGTCGGGGTTGTTCTTCACGAGCAGCCCGTCGTGGTGGTGGATGCGCACGGCGTTGTATCCCACGCGCGCGAGGTTCGCCGCAAGCGCCTTCGCCTCTTCGTACTCCGGGTAGTTCGCGCCGAAGCAGAGGTTGACGCCGTAGAACCGCACGCCCTTCCCGGGGCGCTTCTCGAACTCGAAGTGCGCGCCGCGGCGCACGACGCGTCCGTACTTCCCGCACGGCGCGCCCGTCTCGCGGAAGGAGGAAAAATCAAGCGCGCTCCCCTTTTCGATTACGGGAGCGGCCTTGAGCGGGATCCAGTCCTTTCCGGCGGAAAGGACTGTCTTCGGCCCCGCCTTGGGCGGCGGGGGCTGGGGCCTCTGGGGCGGCGGCGCGAGCTCGCCCCTCTTGATGCGGTAGAACTCGTAGGGCGTCACGAAGAGCCATCCGTCGTTCTCGAGGAGCTCGACGATGCGCTTGAAGTCCTCGAACATCGCGTCCGACCACATCGCGGCGTGCCCCTGCAGTACGACGTACTCCTTCTGGCGCTGGCGCTCGTAGGCCTTCGCGAACACGTCGTAGCTCACCTTGCCGACGGCGTGCTCGAGGTTGAGCCAGCGTCCGAGCACCATCACGTCGTCGTCCTTGCCCTGTCCGAAGAGCCAGACCTTCATCTCGGGGCGCTCCTTGAGCGCCTTCATCGTGTCCGCGTTTCCGGCGTTCCCCGCCGTGCCGATCGTGTGCATCGTAAGCCCCGTCCACTTCTTGAACGTGTCGAGCGCGAGCGCGAGGTGGCGCTGCTGGTGCTTCAGGCACGTCGCGTGCTCGCCGTGGAATTTCGTCGCGCGGTCGCATTCGTCGTCCTCGGTGCAGTTGAAGAACATCGCGTGGTCCCAGCCGTGGTCCCAGAACTCGATGAGCCCGCCGTTCTCCACGGCGTTCTTCTTCAGCCACGCAACGTACTTCTCGTTCGGCTGCTTCTCTATGGACTTCACGATCACGCCGAAGCCGCTCTTGAGCTTCTTCGACGCGAGGTATTCGGCGACGCGCGCGAAGCGCGGGTGTATCGAGCCGTTGTGGTTGCCCACGTCGTCTATCTTGAGGATGACGTAGCGCTTCTTCGCGTACTCGGCCGGCGTGAGCGGAGCGAGGACGACCGGAGGCGGAGGAGGAGGAGGCTGGGGCGCCTTGAGCTCGCCCGCCGGCCAGTTCGGAGCCGGGGGGAGCGGGGGCAGTTCGGACTTCTTCACCTGCCCGAAGTTCTCCAGCTTCCATCCGCGTATCTCGGCCTTCTGCGCACCCGTCCACGGATAGACATGCAGGCGC
>JAFPDR010000135.1 GCA_017389885.1 Kiritimatiellia bacterium | reverse complement strand
TGTAGGCGTAGTCGTCGAGTCCGAGCGAGGCGAGCCCCGGCGCGAGGTTGGCCTTGTCGAGGATGCGCATCACGACCTTTTCGCCGTGCACCGTCGGGAGGATCGACACTCGGACGTCGACTTCCTTCTTCATCGCCTTGACCTTGAAGCGTCCGTCCTGCGGCCTGCGCCTCTCCGCGATGTCGAGGTTGGAGAGGATCTTTATTCGCGACACGACCGCGTTGTGCAGCGCCTTCGGGGGCGCGGGCCGGTCGACTAGCTCGCCGTCTATGCGGTACCTGAGGCGCGAGGTCTTCTCCATCGCCTCGAAGTGGATGTCGGACGCCTTTGTCTTGAGGGCCTCGATCATTATGGTGTTGACCATCCTTATGACCGGCGCCTCGCCCGCGGCGTCCGCCGTCGCGTCCAGAGCGTCCGCGCTCGCGTCCTCGCCGGCGGACATCTCTATGTCGCCGTCGTCGCCCTTCATGATGTTCTCCATCGCGAGGGCGGGGTTGGACGCGTCCTCCTGCGACTTTAGCCTCTGCAAAGCGTCCGTCAGGTCCGGAGCCGGCGCGACGAGCATCCATATCTTCCCGCGCGCCCAGCGCGACACCTCCTCCTGCGCCGGAAGGTCGAAGGGATCGGCGAAGGCGACCGAAAGCCGCCCCGCGACCTTTGCGAGCGGAAGCGCCTTCGCGCGGCTCCACGCGTCGATCTTCATCCCGCATAGAAGCTCCGCCGCCGGCGAAAAGCCGGGCGGAACCGCAATCGGCTGCGTGCCGAGGAAATCCGCCGCCGCGACCGCGAACTCGTAGGGGTCGGTGATCTTCTTCACCTCCGCGAGCCCGCCGCGCCGGACGTGGAACCTGCCGTTCTTCTGTTGGATGTCTGCCATGCGGACGACTTTATGCACGAACCGTGCCATGCTTCTGGCACGGTTCGTGCAAACGGTGTCAGGTATGTCAGAAGAACCAAAGTTCGACGCGCGCCTCGCGGAGGGAGTCGCCTATTTCGAGCAGATGCTCCAGATTATGCCGGAGGATCGCACGACGCTCGAGTTCCTTGTCGTCGCCTATGACCAGCTCGGGCGCCACGACGACGGGCAGAAGGCGCTCGTGTCCCTGGCGAAGATACTCGTCAAGGACCGCGACCTAGAGGCGCTGGAGGGGCTTCTTCCGAGGCTCGAGGCGAGCGACAGCGCGGAGGCGCGGGCGCTTTCGCTGAAGGTGCGCTCGATGGTCGCGCCGGCACCCGACCTCACGCCGGAGTCTCCGCGGGAGCTGACGGACTCCGAGAGGGCGGCTATGGTCTCCCGCGCGGCGATATCGGCGGAGAAGTCGCTTGTGGACTCCCTTGCGCACGCCGGGCTTCTCGAAGAGGAGGCGGCGGGGCATGTCCTCGCCCAGCTGGAGGCGATGCCGACGGACGGACGCGTCTTTCTCATTTCCGCACTCCAGATTCTCGAAAAAGAGAATCTTCCCCTCGCGGAGAGGTGTTTCGCGCATCTTGCGGACGAGTTCGGCGCGCCTCCGGTTCCGCTCGCCGCGTTCGACCCGCCGCGCGACCTCGTCGCGAAGTTCCCGGCGGCGACGCTGCGCATAAGGGGCGCGGTGCCTTTCGCCGTCCTCGGCAAGGCGGCGCTCGTGGCGGTGCTGAATCCGGCGGACGAGTCGCTTCGGGCGGAGCTTTCCGCCGCCATGCCCTGCCGCTTCTACATCGCCGAGGCCGGCGCGGTGGAGTCCGCCCTCGCCTCGCTCTTCCCGTCGGAGGAGGCGCAGGGATGAGGATGCGGCGCGGAGCGACGCTGGTCGAGGTCGCCCTTGCGGGCGCCATAGCCGTGCTGCTCACGCTCGCGTTCATGGAGGGCATCGCCGTCGCAGCGCGCATCTCGCACGAGAACTCCCAGCTCCTTGCGGCCGAGGCGTACGCGTGGGACACGGCGTGGAAGTGGCTCAACAAGCCGTACGACGAGCTGAACAACACCGCGACGGCGGTGTTCTATCCGTCCGCCGCAGGCGAGACGGTGAGCTCGAACGCGTGCCCCGTGCTGTGCCGCGCGCTGAACGGCGGGGCGGACGCGAAGGTCTTCGTGCGCGTCACGTTCCTCACGGGCGCGTCCGCGCTGAGGCGGCACGAGGCGGACGCGGAGGCGAAGCTCATAGAGGTGGACGTCGAGTGGGGGCCTGCGTCCGACAGGCGGTGCCTCAACGGACTCGCCTCCGGCGCGCGGTCTTACTCCGTGCCGGTGTCGGTCTACAAGGGTCCGCTGGAAAGGGGGACGTAGCATGGCGAGAAGGGGCTTCACTCTCTCCGAGGTCATGGTCGCGCTGTTCGTTTCGGGCATCGTGCTCACCGCGGTCATGTCCTCGTTCCTCTCCGCGCGCCGCATGATGGCGGAGGTGATGGCGGAGTCCGAGACGGCCCTCGCCGCCCGGGAGCTGAGGGAGAAGCTCCTCTTCCACGCCGCGCCGGCGATCGGCGGAGTCCACTACGCCGGGATGCTGAGCGGGACGAACGCCGGGTGGGTCGTCGAGTCGGGGAGCGGCTACGTGCTTATGGACATGGGCGCGCTCGGGACCTCCCTCTCCGACGTCCGCCCCCAGTCGATGCGCCTCATAATGGGCGAGACGTCGGGGAAGCGATACCTCTTCAACGAGCGCATCCCGAACCACGACATGTACCGCGGATGGCTGTGGCCGGGGAGGATCTCGCTCGCGGAGTCCTCGATGACGGACGTCTCGTCGGTCGAATCCTCCGGGACAGGGCCAGCGGACGTCTACCGCGTGAACATAGACGTGGGCCTCGCGGTTCCCGTGCCGGGGATGCGGCCGTTCGTCCGCCGCGAGCGCGTGTCAGTTCCGCTCCTCGGCCGCGTCCAGCCGATGAAAGACTCTGCGGGGAGGTACTGACGATGCGGCGCGCGCAATCCAGACCGGGCTTCGCCCTCGTCACGTCCGTCGTCATGATGGCCGCCGTCGCGATCGTGCTCGGAGGCGTTCTCGGCTACGTCTCGTACACGGTGCGCGCCTCGGCGACGGCGATCGGACGCGACGCGTGCCGCCTCGCCGCGCAGGGCGAGATCGAGGTCGCGAAGTCCGTCATCAACACCGCCTTCGTGAAGTCCATCGAGCGGTCCGCGCGAATCGTCGGAGGGGACGCGCTCGGCTCGACGAAGGTGAGCTCCTTCGACTGGTTCGAGGCGTTCTCCGGCTCGTCCGCTAAGCGCACGATCGGCGCGAAGAACGGCGTCACGCTCGAGTACGCCGTCACGAACATGGACTGCGTCGTGAAGGTGCGGATAGGCTCCGTCGTGCACACGGCGGGCACGCAGTGGGCGAACGTCGCCATAGTCGCGCGCGCCGAGAAGACGGTCCTCCGCTCGGTTCCCGTGTCCGTCACGGTGATGGAGACGGTCCGCTTCGCGCAGCAGCGCTCAAAGGTGTTCAACAACGCGTACTTCGTGAACAACTACGGATGGTTCCAGGGCACGGGCTGCACGGCGAACGGAGACGTGCGCGCCAACGGAGACATGTACCTCGACTCGAGCTGCAAGGTGAACGGAAAGGTCTACGCGGCGCGCAACGAGGAGCTCGGGGTGGACGGAGACGTCACGAACTACGGCAAGATGGACAGCTACTCGACGTACCGCACGACGAACTACGGCTCGGAGGGCGCGGCGCGTCCGCTCGCGACCGACCCGGTCACGGGCTCGACGAACGCGGGCGGATACGAGGCGCCCTCCTCGAGCGCAACCACGGCGATGCTGAAGGCGCGCGTCCACGCGAACGAGGAGCTCTCCGTCGAGATGCCGTACATCGGCGACCTCTCGTCGTCCGACAGCGCCTACCGCGAGTGGGCGGAGGAGCTGCACGCGGCGGACCCCTCGATGTCGACGATAAAGCAGGGCGGCGCGACGATCGCCAGCGTCTACTACGACGGCGTGGGTCCGTCCGGCGACGCGTCGCTCGCGGACAAGGGCGCGCTCGTCCTTGTGGGGACGGCGTCGAAGCCTATCGTGGTCAACGGACCCGTCATCGTGGAGTCGGACGTGATCATCAAGGGCTACGTCACCGGACAGGGCACGATCTACTCCGGGCGCAACATCCACATCGTCGGCGACGTGAAGTACGTGAACCCGCCGACGTGGAGCAACAAGTCGACGCAGAACTCGAACAACTCGACGAAGGACATGCTCGGGCTGATGGCCAAGGGCAACATAGTGCTCGGCGACTGCACGGAGTCGTCCTGGCTCTCGTCCATCAAGACCTACCTCACCACGCAGCCGTACGTGCAGAGGTACGCATGCGACACGACGGACGCGAACATCGGCTATCCGTCGCAGTTCGGCGGCAGCTACGCCGCGGTGGAGCGCGTCTCGTCGGCGGACGAGGTCGCGTCCGCGCAGATCGAGCGCTCCTCCAACCCCGGGGGCGCCGAGATGGTGGGCTCGAACTACCAGTTCGGCAAGGTCCGCGAGACGACCGTCACGCTCAGCACGGGACACTACGAGGGGTCCGGGTGGAACCGCCGCTGGGTCTACGACACGGCGGTGCAAAGGTCCAACTCGTACGACCGCAAGTACTACGAGACGGTGTGCGCGGACAGCGTGATCAAGTCCCGCGTCGAGACGATCACGCGCGTGGACGCCGTTCTGTACAACAACCACGGGATCTTCGGCAAGACGGGCAAGTGCAGCTTCAACGGATCCCTCGTCTGCCGCAACGAGGGCATCCAGTATTCCGGAAACCTCTACCTCAACTGGGACATCCGCCTCTTCTCCGGCTCGGCCGAGACTGTCGACAACGACAAGGTCGGGCTCGCCAAGGCGAGCGACAATCCGCCGACGACGCTCGGATGGTGCGAGGTGCCGGACGGACTGATAACCTTCGACTGACGACACGGAGGCAAACGACATGGTGGAGGCGAACACAGATCCCGCAGTTGTGACCGCGCGCATCGAGCGCGAGACGAAGGCCGCCGCCGAGGAGCGGCGGCTCGAGGCGCTTGCCTCGCGGACGGACCGCGCGGAGATGGCGGGGCAGCCCGCGCCCGCTGCGCTCGCGGTGGAGTCCGTCTCCGCGACTCCCCCTCCGCCGCCTCCCGACCCTGCGGCGTCCTTCCGCCGCGCCCGCCTCGGCGTCGTCGCGGTCATCGTGCTCGTCCTTCTGCTTCTCTGGATCCGCCAGCGCCGCGCCGACCATAACAGTTAATCCAACGATTGTTCGTAGTGTTTTTCCGAGCCTTGGAGGTTCCCCAATTTTTCGGGCATGAAAACGGGCATCCACCTGTAAACAAAGGGTGAAGTGGCGATTTTCATTTTGCTACAAGTGAAAACACCGTTTTTGATTTTATAGGCAACTCCGAGCGTTTGTGCTCACGCTAACGCTCCGCAGCTTCGCGCCACTCAACGACTGTATATGTGCCAGGGTAAGCATTTTGGGATGCGACTGCGTCGCATAAATCGTCCGAAGGTCGCTCTGAACACTACAAAACAGCGACACCTGATTGTGGTTGAAAAGCGCGAAGCAGTGAAGCGTTAGCGGGAACCCTAACCATCGGAGTTTCTGAAATTCCGCGCGGGGTGTCGGGAAG
>JAFPDR010000134.1 GCA_017389885.1 Kiritimatiellia bacterium | reverse complement strand
GCCAAACAAGGCGTTCGAGATCTGGCCAAAGGGGAAGGTCGCGCTCGCGACGCCCAATCCGAAGGGCGAGGGCGTTGCGCCGATGACGGACGACATCATGCGCATCGAGAACGTGAGCGTTCCGATGGTCGTCGTGACGCCCGTGCCGGGCGCGGCGAAGGCCGTGCCGGCGGTCGTGGTGTGCCCTGGCGGAGGCTACGGGATCCTCGCGTGGAACCACGAGGGCGTCGAGGTCGCGCAGTGGCTCAAGGACCAGGGAGTCGCCGCGGTGATCCTCAAGTACCGCGTGCCCGACAGGCGCGACGAGGCCCTTGCGGACGCGCAGCGCGCGGTGCGCTGGACGCGCGCGAACGCGGCGAAGTTCAACATCGACCCGAAGAAGGTAGGCATCATGGGCTTCTCCGCCGGGGCGAACCTCGCGGTAAGGACGGCGACGAACTTCTCGAAGCCGATCTACGCTCCGGTGGACGAGATCGACAGCGAGTCGTGCAGGCCCGACTTCCAGATGCCGATATATCCGTGGGACCTCCTCGAGCGGAACGATCCGGCGAATCCGTGGAAGGGCCACAAGGGCCTCGCCATCCGCCGCGCGGACTATCCCGTCGGAAAGGACACGCCTCCCGCGTTCATCGTGCAGAGCGAGGACGACTTCTGCAGGGTCGAGACGTCCCTCGGCTACTACGCCGCGCTGAAGGAGGCGGGCGTTCCCGCGCGGATGCACATCTTCGAGAACGGCGGACACGGCGGGCACGGATACGGCGTGCGTTCGCTCGGCTTCGCGACCGACGCCTGGCCGAAGCTCGCCGAGGCGTGGCTCGCCCAGTTCAAGTAAACGCATTCGCGCACCGGCCTGCGCCGCCAAAAACGGAGGGATGAAAATGAGATGTCTTGCAGTGTCCGCGTTCTGCGCCACGCTCGCCGCGTGCGCCTTCGCGGCGGACGGAATCGAGAGCGACTCGGGCGATCAGGGCGAGCGCGCCGCGAAGTCCGCGGAGAGGTTCGCGTCGCCGCACGTCAAGGTGACGGCGTGGGAGCTGATGGACCAGACCGACTCGCACAACGAGCTCGTCTCGAAGCGCGAGTGGCTGCTCATGCCTGGCGAGGCGCCGGTCACGCTCGCGCTCAACGTGCTGGACGCGATGGACGTCACGAGCGGAAAGGGCGTCGTCTTCGTGCGCATCGCGCCGCTTCCGCACGCGCGGTCAGACAAGCGCCCCGACTTCCGCGTCGTCGCCGGTAGGCCCCACGCGGTCGAGGTCCTGCCGAGCGCCTACCGCTGCGAGCGCATCCCCTACGACGGCGGTACGCTCGGACGCCACCGCGCGCTGATGGCCGCGGAGCGCCGTTGGCGCGCGTACGTGCCGGGACGCGACGGACTCCTCCTCTCCAACACCTGGGGAGACCGAAACCGCGACGCGAGGCTCAACGAGAAGTTCATGCTCCGCGAGATCGCGGCGGCCGCGGAGCTCGGCGTAGACGTCGTGCAGATCGACGACGGATGGCAGAAGGGCCGCACCGCGAACTCGTCCGCCGCGAACGGAAAGGGCGTGTGGAACGGATACTGGGCGTCCGACCCCGAGTTCTGGGCAGTGGACCCGGTGAGGTTCCCGAACGGACTCTCCGCGCTCGCCTCGGCGGCGAAGGAGAAGGGCGTCTCGCTCGGACTCTGGTTCGGTCCGGACTCCTCCAACGACGCCGCCAACTGGGAGCGCGACGCAGACCTGCTTCTCCGCTACTGGCGCGAATTCGGCGTGCGCCACTACAAGATCGACTCGATGAAGTCCAAGAGCTCCGCCGCGCTCGCCAACCAGCGCGCTCTCTTCGACAAGGTGCTGCGCGAGTCGCGCGGCGACGTGACGTTCGACCTCGACGTCACCGCGGAGATACGCCCCGGATACTTCGGTCTCCCCGACATCGGACCCGTCTTCGTCGAGAACCGATACTCCGACTGGGTGAAGTACTGGCCGCACCAGACGCTGCGAAACCTCTGGTCGCTCTGCGAAGTCGTCGATCCCGTGCGCCTCCGGATGGAGTTCCTCAACCTCGAGCGCAACGCGAAGAAGTACGGCGACGATCCGCTCGCCCCGTCAAAGTGGACTCCGGACGCGGTGTTCGCGTCCGTGATGGTCGCCTCGCCCCTCGCGTGGTTCGAACTGAGCGAACTTCCGGAGCGCTCGCGCGAAAGCCTCAGGCCGATCATCGCGGCGTGGAAGCGCGAGAGGGACAGGATGCACTCCGGCGTCGTCTTCCCGGTGGGCTCGAAGCCGGACGGCGCATCGTGGACAGGTTTCGTCGTCGAGGCTTCGGACGGAGACGGCGGATATGCCCTGCTGTTCCGCGACGGCGCGGCGAAGGGGGGATGGACTTTCGACCTCGACGGATACCTCTCGTCCGCGAAGAGCTGCGAGACGCTCGCGGGAGACGGCACCGCTTCGCTCGACGGGACGCGGCTTTCGGTGTCCGTCCCGTCGCGCCTCGGATACGTATGGGTGAAGATACGCGGGAAGTGAAGAGATGGCTTATCTGACAGAGACGGCGGAGGGCGTGATACTTAACGTGCGCGCGCAGCCGCGGTCGTCGAAGGCGGGGATCGACGGACTCCTCGGCGACGCGGTGAAGGTGCGCGTGCGGTGCGCGCCTGTGGACGGCAAGGCGAACAAGGAGCTTGTCGAGACCCTGGCGGACGAGTTCGGTCTCGCGAAGTCGGCGGTCGTGTTCAAGAGCGGCGAGACATCGAAGCAGAAGCGGCTGCTTCTGCGCGGCGTATCCGCCGCGGACGTCGAGAGGAGGCTTAGGGAGGGGAAATGACAAATACAGCAGATTCCGCGAAGCCGAGCGGCCTCGCGCTTGTTCCGTTCGCCGTGTTCGCGGCGTTCTACGTGGGGCTGTCGCTCTACGCGGACCACCTCGGCTTCGAGATGCCGTGGTACAAGGTGTCGATGCCGGTGGCGTTCCTCGTCGCGTCCGCGGTGTCGCTCATCATCGGACGCTGCCGCACGCTCGACGAGAAGGTCGAGGTATACGCGCGCGGCATGGGCGAGCCGAACATCATGATAATGTGCCTCATCTTCATCCTCGCCGGCGCGTTCGCGACGATCGCGAAGGGATCGGGCGCCGTGGATGCCGCGGTCACGATCGCGCAGTCGCTCGTCCCGGCGAAGCTGATGGTCGCGGGCGTGTTCCTCGTCTCGTGCCTCATATCGCTCGCCATCGGGACGTCATGCGGAACGATTGCGGCGGTTACGCCGATCGCGCTCGGATTCGCCGGACCGCTCCAGCTCAGCCCCGCGCTTCTCATGGGCGCCGTCGTGGGGGGCGCGATGTTCGGCGACAACCTGTCGATGATCTCGGACACGACCATCGCCGCGACGCGCACGCAGGGCGTGAGGATGAAGGACAAGTTCCTCGCGAACGGACTCATCGCGTCCCCCGCCGCGCTCGTCGCGCTGTTCCTGTACGCGATGTCCGGCTCGGCGGCAGGAGCGGTCGAGACGCCGGCGGTCACGTGGCAGCATGTGGTGCTGATCCTTCCGTACGTCTTCGTGCTCGCTCTCGCTCTCGCCGGGTTCAACGTGATGGCGCTGCTCTTTTCGGGGACGGTCCTTTCCGCCGTGATCGGCGGGGCGCTCGGAAAGTTCGCGTTCTTCGACGTGATGGACCTTCTCGGGAAGGGCACTCTCGGCATGGGCGAGACGCTCATCGTCGCGCTGCTCGCCGGCGGACTCTTCAGGTCGGTGCAGGCGAACGGAGGCGTCCTGTGGCTGACGGACAGGATCGCTAAGGTGATACGCGGGCCGCGCACCTGCGAGCTCGGCGTGTTCTTACTCGTCGCCGCGGTGAACTGCTTCACGGCGAACAACACGGTCGCGATCGTGATCGCCGGTCCGATAGCGAAGGAGTGCGCCGACAGGTTCAAGGCCGAGCCGGTGCGCATCGCGTCCGTCCTGGACACCGCATCGTGCGTCGTGCAGGGTCTCATCCCGTACGGCGCGCAGATACTGATCGCGATGGGCGTCGCGAAGGGGCTGGACATGAGGATCGACTCGCTCGCGCTCCTCAAGTGCCTCTACTACCAGCCGATGCTCGCGCTCGCGGTCTTTACGTCGATGCTCTTCTCGGGCCGCCGCTCGAAGTCCCCGATTCCTATGGCGGCCTAGCGCTTCGCCGCGGCGCAGTGGCGGCGTATCGCGTCGCAGAAAGCCGCGCCCTGGCGCGAGAGCGGGATGCCGGAGCGGAGGATGAGCCCTACGCGGATCGTCTCGTCCAGCGCGAGCGGAACCGCGACGATGTCCGCGGAGTACATCCTGCTGCTCGCCCCTGAGCAGATGGTGAATCCGTCGAGGCCGAGCATCAGCTTCGTCATCGTCGCGCGGTCGCGCACGCGGATGCTCTTCTTGCGGTCGATGGCGGGCATCACCTCCTCGGCGAAGTAGAGCGCGTTCTCGAGTCCCTGCTCGTAGGTGAGGTAGGGATATTCGTCGAGCTCCTGCGGCTTCACCGCGCCCCTGCGCTTGGCAAGCGGATGGCGCCTGCCGATGAACACGTGCGGCTTCGCGGAGTAGAGCTCCTCGAAGACGAGCTCCTCTTTCTTGAGTATCTTCGTGATCGCCCGCTCGTTCCGCTGCGAGAGGTAGAGGATGCCGAT
>JAFPDR010000133.1 GCA_017389885.1 Kiritimatiellia bacterium | reverse complement strand
GGTAAGCGTTTTGTCCGCTCCGGCATCCCCTTCGGAAACGACACGGCGCTCCCATGCCCCAGAAACCGTATTCTTCGTCCACGCCCAGACCTTCCGCCCCTTCGGGCTCCCCTTGAGGAAGAACGCTATAAGCGCGAGGACGAGCAGAAGCACGACGGAAACTACCAGACAGCCAAGGCATCCGCGGCCCTTCTTCTTTTCGTCCGTCGCCGCGTCGGCGGGCGAATCTGGAGACTCGGGGGACTCGGGAGACGCGGGGGACGCGGAACCCGACGCATGAGACGGTTCGCCGCCGTCCGCGCGTCCCTCGTCCGCCTTCTCCCCTTCCTTCGCCTCCGGCTCCGGCCACTTGAGCTCGCCCCACGGCGCGTCGGACGGACCGACCGCGAACGACGTCGCGCCGCGCGTCACAACCTGGAACGGTGCGAGCGGACTGCCGTCGAACGTGACGCCGTCCGCAGAGGCCGAGACGGTGGATGGGTCGGACGGCATGGTGGGGTCGGCGAGGATGACGTCGCATTCGTCGCCCTTGCCCAGGGTGACGGCAACGCCCTCCACGAGCGCTATCTCCGCGCCCTTGTTCGGCCCCTCGACTATCTTAAGAAGAAATCCCATGTTCTTTCAGCTTTTCAACCTCTAGACTTTTCAACTTTCAACGTTCCATCCCTACAGCTTCAACCGCCCCAGCGGCTGTATGTTGATCTCCGCGCTCAGCTCCTGGAAGGAGAGGACGGGCAGCTCGTACCAGTCCTTCTCGATCATCTTGCGGAAGTAGCGGCGGATGTCCACGGAAACGATGATGACGGGCTTCTGCGGAATCTTCGCGAGGTCGCCGATCGTGCGCTTGACGACGGCGAGTATGGCGCGGACCGTCGCAGGGTCCATCGCGAGGTAGGAGCCGGAGGAAGTCTGTCGCACGGACTTCCTGATCTTCTCCTCGAGCGAGGGATCGAGCAGGTACGCGGCGACGATGTTCTGTCCGCCCGAGAACTTGTACGAGATGTAGCGCGAAAGCGCGGAGCGCACGTATTCGACGAGGAGGACCGAGTCCTTCTCCTTCTGCCCCCACTCGATGAGCGTCTGGGTGATGCGCTTGAGGTCGCGGATGCAGATGCCCTCCTGCACGAGGCGCTGGAGGACGTCCGTGATCTTCTGCAGCGGCAGCACGCGCTGGACTTCCTTGACGAGCTCCGGCGCCTCCTTCTCCATGTGGTCGAAGAGGAGCCTCGTCTCCTGCAGCGAAAGGAACTCGTGCGCGTAGCGGCGGAGGACTCCGGAGAGATGGTACGAGAGGACTCCGCCGAGGTCGAGCGAGCGCACGCCCGACTCGTCGAGCTTCGCCTTGTCCTCTGCCTTGACCCAGCACGTCTCGTATCCGGACAGGAACGGCTTCCCTCCCTCGAACGACACGCCCGTCGCGGTGAGGTTCTCCGGCGACTCGAGCGCGAAGACGCAGCCCTTGCGCAGCACGCCCTCCGAGACCGGCACCTCGTTGACGAGCAGGCGGTAGCGCCCTTCCTTCAGCGCCGGGTTCAGCGAGAGGTTGATGCCGGGGAACGGCACGCCGAGGTCGTGGTAGAGGGCGCGGCGGATGGACATGATCTGGTCGTTGAGCGCCTCGTAGGAGAGCGCGCCGCGGATGTCCGCGTCGATGTCAACGGTGAGCGGCGTGACCATCGAGAAATCGTCGCCGTCCTTCTTCTTCGGACGCGGCGCGTTGCCCTCGGACGGCGCTGCGGCGGCGAGCGGATCCTCCGCCCTCTCCGCGCGCGCCTTCGCGATCTTCGCCTTGAGGTAGAGGCTGTATCCGACGGCCGCCACGAACACGGCGAGGCCGAATATCTGGACCTTCGGGAAGCCGGGGATGAGCCCGATGGCGACGAGCATGACCGCGCCGAGGAGAATCGCCTTCGGCTGGGCGAAGAACTGGTCGATGATGTCCTGGCCGAGCGGCTTGTTGTCCACGTCGCCTACGCGAGTGACGATGACGCCGGACGTGATCGAGACGAGGAGCGCGGGGATCTGCGAGACGAGTCCGTCGCCGATCGTAAGGATGCCGTACTTCGTGACCGCCCACGCGACGTCCTTGCCGTTCATCAGCACGCCGACGCAGATTCCGCCCACGATGTTGATCGCCGTCATGATGAGGCCCGCGATCGCGTCGCCCTTCACGAACTTCATCGCGCCGTCCATCGCGCCGTACAGCTGCGACTCCTTGGCGAGCTCGCTGCGTCGCTGCTTGGCCGTCTCCTGGTCGATCGCGCCCGCGCGGAGGTCGGCGTCGATGGACATCTGCTTGCCGGGCATCGCGTCGAGGGTGAAGCGCGCGGCGACCTCGGAGACACGCTCCGCGCCCTTCGCGATGACGACGAACTGCACGATAGTGATGATGAGGAAGATCACCGCGCCGACGACGAAGTTGCCGCCTACGACGAAGTTTCCGAACGTGTAGATGATCTCGCCGGCGTCGGCCTTCAGGAGGATGAGCCTCGTCGTGGTCACGTTCAGCGCGAGCCGGTACAGCGTCGTGAAGAGGAGCATCGACGGGAAGGTCGAGAACGCGAGCGCACGCGGCAGATAGAGCGAGAGCATCAGCATCACCGTCGAGATCATCAGGTTGATGGAGATCAGGAGGTCCACCATCGGCGTCGGCAGCGGGATGATGAGAAGCCCGATGATGCAGACGACAAGGAAGGCCAGCACCAGGTCGCCGAACCTGGAGAAGACATTCGCAAAATTTGTCAGGTTTTGTTTCATGCGTCTTTCAAACCTTCAACCTTCAACCTCTCACTTTCAACTTTGAACTTTCCCGCCCCTACGTCTCAAGCAGCGCCATTCTGTAGTGCTCGAAGAGGTCGGTGTCCGCGAGCAGCGTCTCGATCTCCCGCGCCGCGCCGTCCGCAGCCGCGGTGCGGCAGTCCCTCAGGGTGCGGACCGTGCGCCGCGCCGTCTCGTTGAACCCGCCGGGCGTGCGGAGGTACGCCGTGTTGCCCGCGACGAGCGCGGACATGATCTCGTCCTTCACCGCGCGGTCCGTCGGGAAGAGCGCGTCCACCGCCTGGGTCACCGTAGTCGAGCCCGGGAGAAGCGACTTCTGCGGCTCTCCGGCCGCGGGCGTGTCCATGACCTCGGCGAACGAGGCGCTCCCGATTCCGGTGTTGAAGCTCAGCGGCTCCGTTGTGCGCGACACCCCTAGGCTCATGCGGCACCTCCGAATTCCTTTGCGACGCGCCAGAGCGCGCCGAACGCGGCGTTGAGCGCCGGCATGGTGACCTCCGTCGCCGCGAGGCGCACGGCGAACGCGGCGCAGCCTGACTTCGCGAGGTAGCACGCCCTCACGTGCGCGCCGAAGCGCGCGTCAGGGTGCGCGAACGCGAGGAGGCGGCGGGCGGCCGCTGGACCGTTGGCGCAGGGGACGGACACGAGCAGCACGAGCTCCTCGCGGCCGTACTCGAAGCGGAGCGTGTAGCCGTTCTCGAAGCGGAACGCCGCCGCGCCGCGGTCGTTAAGCGCGAAGTCGTCTATCCCCGCGCCGCGCCCGAAGTCGCGCACCACGCCCTCTATCCAGTTCGGTGCCCTCATGACGCCTCCTCCTTCTCCTCCTCCTCGTTCTCCTCCGCGATGAGCCCGTCGAGATGCTCCTGCGCCGCCTCGACGAGGCGCTGCCTGTCGCCCTCCTTCTCGAAGAGGCGCGGCGAGAGCTTGCGGAAGAGCCTCGTGAGCTCGCGCGCGAAGTCCATCTGCGCGAGGAGCTTCTGCATCCCGCAGTCACCGACGAGGTGCGCGATCGCCGTCGCGGCGACGTACGCCTGCTCGGTGAGGTCGAGGACGCGCCCCGTGAGCTGCTCGCCGTTGAGCTGGCAGGGCTCGCCGAACTCGCGGCCCATGCGCGCGCCGAGCTGGGTGAGGCTCTCGAGGACCGTCTGGAGCGTCTGGACGCAGCCGAGGTCCGTGAGGATGCGCCCCAGGGCCGCGGAATCCATCGACGGACTGGACGACTTGAGGTCCGCCCCGCAGCCGGCGATGAGGAACGAAATCGCGTCCTGCAGCGCGCCGGGGCCGCGGTTCGCCATGAGCGAGCGGAAGCAGTCCTGCGGCTTGGTGAAGCCTATCACCTCGCTGCGGTACATGTCGCGCAGCTCCTGCATCTCGCCCGGAGTCGCCGCGCGCGCGTTCACCTCCTCCGCGAGGTTGATGCCCGCCTTGATCTCCGCGCCCTTCGCCTCCATCAGCTGCGAGCGCGCCTGGCGCACGAGCTCGCGGAGCTCCGTCTCGCCCTCGCCGAGCATCTGCTCCATGAGGTCGAGCATCGCGAACTGGTGGCTCGGGTCCGTCGACTCGCGCGCAAGCTCCCTCAGGAGCGAGTCCGCGCCGTGCCCGGCGAAGCTGCCGCTGCGGAGCATCTCGCGGATGTTCTGCATCGTCTTCTTCAGGGCGTCGTTGCCGGGCATGTCCGGCATCAGCGCGCGCCACGCCTCGAGCGCCTTGATGAACGACGCGCGCATTCCCTGCAGCGGACCCATCTTGCGCTCGGCGAGCTTCTTCGCGGTCTTCTCCTCGAACTGGAACGAAAGCTCCTCCATCGAGTCCTGCAGCTCCGCGAGCGGATCGCTCTCGACGACGAAAGACGTGCCGTTTATTTCCCCGCGCTGGACCTGCGCGGGCGCGGGCTCCTCGCGCGCGAGGCTCTGCGCCATCTGCGCCGCCTCCGCCCCCGCCGCGTACGTCTGCCGGAGAATCTGTGCCGCGTCAAACGCCATAGGCCCTCCTGTTCGCAGAGTTGAAGGCCGAAAGCTGAAAAGCCGAAAGCCGGGGCGCCGCGCCTTCAGTCCAGACGACGCACGGTCCGTGGAAATGCAGCACGAGCTCGCGCGGCGAGCGCGGCAGGAGAATGTCCCATATCCCGAGCCGGCGGATGTATCCCGTCGGACGCCGCCCAGTCCACGCCACGACCGCGCCCGGCCTCACGGAGAGCGTTCCGCCGTCCTCCACGGAGATGCGCGTCGTGCGGCTCGCCGTCGCCGTGACGATCCACTCCTTCTCGAACGACGTAACGCAGAGCGCGCCCTTCATGCTCATCGGGACGACCCTGACGAGATCCGCCCCTGAGCGCGCGGACTCGGGCGCGACGAGCACCTTCGCCGAAACGGCGCTTACGGGGGCGGCGCAGGGGATGTGCGTGAGGAACGGACGGGACGAGTCGGCGAACCACGCGCGGCCGCTCGTCGCGACGAGGTCGAGCGAGCCGCGGTCGCGCAGGAAGAAGCCCTTCCTGCGGCGACGCACTGCGTCGCCGAGGCAAGCCGCCGGCTGGCCGCGGCCCGCAAGATAGGCCCCGGCTTCGACTTCGGCGAATCCGCCCGCTATCGTCGCGGCATCCGTCATTCCTCCGTCTTCCCCTCCTTCTTCGACTCCTCCTCGGCGAACTCCGCGGCCGCGGCGGCCTGCGCCTCGGCCTCAAGCCTCTCGCGCTCCGCGCGCTCGATCTCCCTCCACGCCTTTATCTCCTCGGAGAGGTACCTCTGCTTCCTCCTGCGGTCCAGCTTGCGCAGCTCCTGGATGTGGCGTATCTCCGCCTTGCGGCGCTCGTACAGATCGTCGTCGCGCTCCTCGCGGCGGCGGCGCGCGTCGTCTCGCTCGAGGTCGCGGCGCCTGCGCTCGCCGTCGCTCGCATCCGCGTCGTCCTCCATCTGCTCGGCCTCCTCGATGTCCCTGAGGCGGGTGGACTGCAGCCGCGCGAGCATCTCCGCGTCGAGGTCCACGATGTGCGGGGAGATGATGAACATGCGCTGGACGGTCTCCTTCTTGACGGACGCGCCGCCGAAGATCCAGCCGATCCACGGGATGTCCCTGAGATACGGGATTCCCCAGCCGCCGGACTCCTCGATGTCCCTCAGGTAGCCCGCCAGCATTATCGACTCGTCCTCAAACACCGCGGTCTGCGTCTGAAGCGTCGAACTGCGCGTCATGGGCATCGAGTCCACCGCGATCGACTCGAACCCGCCGTCCTCGAGGCGCAGCGAGAGCCACACCTGGTTCGCGACGTTCGTGGAGGGGGCTGCGACGATCCTCGGCTTGATCTGCAGCGTCGTGCCCGCGGAGACCTCGGAGAGGTTGGCGACCTCCGTGCCGATCACGCGCACGTGGTAGCTCTGGGAGTCCCTCATCTGCGCGGCGAGGTTGTTGACCGTGAGAAGCGACGTGCGCGAGATGCTGCGCGCCTTGCCTTTCTCCTTGAGCGCCGTGAGCGAAGCGGACACCTGGACCTCCTTGCCGAGGTACGAGAGCGCCCCGGCGAGGCCCTTCCCGCCGAGCGAGGCCTCGTCGAAGAGGTTGCCGGCGTTCTGTCCGGCCGTGCCGGACATCTCGCGGTGCGATCCCGACGCCTTGAGGGACAGCTGCCAGTCGAGCGCGTCCTTCTTCGAGAGCTCGATCACCGTTACGGCGATCTCCACGAGCTTCTGCGGCACGTCCAGCTTCTTGATGATCCTCTCGTACATCTCCATGCGCGAGGTCACGTCGCGCACCAAAACGGCGTTGAGCCTGTTCTCGGGGCGAATCACCGGACGGAACGACGCGTTCAGCGCGTCCTCGTAGCGCGCGTCCGCGGTGTCCAGCACGTTC
>JAFPDR010000003.1 GCA_017389885.1 Kiritimatiellia bacterium | reverse complement strand
GATAAGGCCCGGCATCTCCCCGCAGATCGACGCGCTCATACTCAAGATGCTCGCGCTCGACCCCGCGGAGCGGTATCCGTCCTTCGAGGCCCTCCTCGAGGACTTCAAGCGCATAATGACCTACGGCCTCACGCCGGGCGGCACCGGGCGCATGCCGACGGGAGCGCTGCCGAGCGGACACAAGATCGGGCTCAAGGGCCGCAAGCGCTTCAAGATGAAGACCTCGACGACCAAGCTCGGCTCGACGGGAGAGCTCTCCGAGTTCTCCGAGGACGGCGAGGGAGGCGAAGGGGAGTCGGGCGGAACCGGCGGCCCCAGGGTCAAGAGGCGTCCGACGATGGCCGCGGCCGCGAAGGGCACTCCGGACGAGGAAGGCGGCAGCGTGGCCGGAAAGGTCATGGGAGTGATCGGCATCACCGTCGGCGCGATCGCCCTCGTCGCGGGAGCGCTGGCGTGGTACGTGATAGCGGACCGCAACGCGCGTGCCGCAGAGAAGCAGGCGCAGATCGTCCGCCAGCTCGACCTCGCGCGCAAGTCGATATCCGACACGCGCAATAACGCCGCGAAGTTCCGCGAAGAGATATCCGAAATGGCGCGCAAGGCCGTCGCGGACTGCGACAAGACGACGGCGAACCTGAAGAAGGAGCTGTCAGGGAAGATCGACTCGTCGCAGCTCGAGTCCATCAAGCCGCCGCCGTCGGCCGAGCTCCTCGCGGCGATCGCTCTCACGAACGCCGCCGAGAAGGCCGAGGCCGCAGGCACGAACGCCGTTGCGGCTGCGGCTGCTGCTCCCGCCGCCGCAGCGGCCGCGGCCCCGGCCGCGCCCATCGTGGTCCCGAAGTTCCGTCCGCCGAACGACGACGAGGCCGATCCCGCCTCGCCCGAACACGAGACGTACTTGAAGGAGAAGGCCGCGTGGGAGAAGGAGCAGAAGGCGAAGCTCGAGCGCGAGGCGGCCGAGAGGAAGGCCGCGGCCGAGGCGCCCGCCGCGGCGCCCGCGGCTCCCGCCGCAGACGAGCCCGTCCCGACAGGCGACAGCGACGATGCCAAGATGGCGGCCATCAAGGCGGCCTTCAGGGCGAAGCTGAACGACATGGTCACCAGCGCGAGGCACAGCATGGGCGAGCTCTGGGACCGCGCGTACGGCTGCGAGGCGGCTTCCATCCGCATCTGCAAGGCGATCGACGACCTCCTCGCCAAGATCGACGAGTTCAAGGTAGAGGGCAACGACGAGGACGCGATGAGGAAGGCCGCGGACTTCAGCAACATCGTGAAGGGCGAGTACGACACGATCAAGGCCGGCGAGGACGTCTCGAAGGTCCAGAAGGCGGGCAACTACATCCGCCAGCGCGGAGGCAACACCATACAGCAGGCCCTCAACAGGATGCTCATCGCCGTCAAGGAGATGGAGCGCCAGATCGAGGCGCTGCAGAAGGAGATCGACGAGAGGGAGCGCCAGAAGAAGCTCGCCGAACTCAAGGTGAAGACGATCGAGGAGGACAACCAGAAGATCCGCGAGAAGTTCGACTCGCTCGTCGAGGCCGGGACCTTCCGCCAGCTCAACTGGTCCGGCGCGACCCGCCAGCTCCAGGCGATGCACGACGAGTTCAAGTACTCCGAGAGCCAGCTCCTCGCGAGGATCTACATCAAGAAGGTCGCGATGATGGCGACGGTCCAGGAGGTTTTCATCGCGAACTGCAAGGGCTACAAGTTCCAGCGCTCCAAGCTCGCGGGCCACACGATCGCCGACATCAGCGAGAAGGACGGGTTCAAGCTCCTCAAGCCGGACGGCAAGACGCCGATGAAGATGACGTGGGTCAAGTTCTACCAGCAGTACCACGGCAACCTCAACGAGCTCATCATCAAGTTCATCGAGAAGGGCAAGGACGCCAGCAAGCTCAAGGACGGCAAGCGCCTGAGCCTCCAGCCCTGGGCGGACGCGATGATGGGCGCCGCGCTCACGATGCAGATCATCTGCGGAGACGACCCGACGGCAGCGGGACGCGCCGAGCAGATCGCGAAGGCGGCCGTGAAGGCCCTGCCGGAATACCTCGGCCACGCGCAGGAGATATTCCCCGACTTCACGTTCGACGCCGCTCCGGAGGAGTGACGCCGTGCAGCGTGACAGCACCGCGCCGGTAGTGCCGCGCGCCAGCATCGCGATCTTCGCGATGCTGGTGAGCTGCTTCGCGCTCTGGGGGCTCCTCAACAACATGACGGACAACCTGGTGCCCGCCTTCCAGCGCATATTCACGATGGACCAGTCCAGGGCCGGGCTCGTCCAGGTCGCGTTCTACGGCGCGTACGCGGTCCTCGCGATCTTCGCCGCAGTGCTCGCCGAGGAGTTCAGCTACAGGAAGGGCGTCCTCATCGGCCTCGCGATCTACATCGCCGGCGCGCTCCTGTACATCCCGGCCTGCATCGCGCAGAGCTTCGACATATACTTCGTGGCCATCTTCATCGTGGCCGGCGGCTGCTCGCTCCTCGAGACCACGTGCAATCCCTATGTGCTGTCCCTCGGCGACCAGGAGACCGCCGTCAGGCGGCTCAACTTCGCGCAGATGTTCAACCCCGTCGGTTCGATGTGCGGAATCGTCCTCGCCAAGCAGCTCATCCTCTCCCACCTCAACCCCGCCACGGCGGAGGAGCGCGCGCAGATGGCCCCGGAAGTCCTTAGGGGCGTCATCGACAAGGAGCTCTTCTGGGTGTGCGCGCCCTACGTCGGGCTCTGCGCGATCGCGCTCCTCATCTGGCTTTTCTTCTTCCTCAGGCGCGAGGGCGAGACCGCCTCGCCTCGCTCCGCCTTCGCGCGCGCCGGCGCCGCGCTCGCGTTCTCCGTCGTCCCGATGACGGTCCTCTACTTCGTGTTTCCCGAGATGGACAAGGTCAAGTGGGTCCTGTGCGGGGTCTGCGGACCTGTCGCGTACGTTCTCGTCTCCGGCGGATACCGCTCCATGCTCGCCGTTCTCGCGCGCACCCCGCGCTACTGGTGCGGCGTCGTCGCGCAGTTCTTCTACGTCGGCGTGCAGATCGCCGCCTGGACCTGGCTCAACG
>JAFPDR010000132.1 GCA_017389885.1 Kiritimatiellia bacterium | reverse complement strand
GTCGACGATGTACGTCGCGAAGTCGAGGTACTTCTTCTCCTTCGTGCGGCTGTAGAGCCACACCACGGGCTCGAGGATGGACGAGCTCGCGTAGCCGGACCAGTTGCCGGTCTGCCACAGCTCGCGTCCGCGCCTTCCGCCCGGGCCGATCTCGGCGATGACGTAGTCGCAGAGCCTCTTCGCGGCATTCAGCGCCGCACCCGCCTCGACTTTGCCCTTTTCGCTTCCGGCTTTAAGCTTCCAGTCGTAGTAGTGGAGGAGCCCCATCATCGTGTACTTCATCCCCCACACGTCCCATCCCTCTCCGCACCTGAGCGCGTCGGGATAGTTGCCGATGTAGCCGTTCTCCTCCTGCGAGGCGAGCATGCGGACGATTCCGCGCTCGATTTTTCCGGAAAGCTCGTCACCGACTTTGCACTTGCCATCCGCCGCGTACCAGGCGTAGGGCGCAGCGGAATGCATCCACTTGCCCCAGAACTCGGTCTGCCACCATCCCTTAGTCTCGGTCTTCTCCATGAACGGCGCAGTGATGTAGTCGGGGTCCGTCCCCGCGACGTGCGCGCGAACCATCCTGTCGAGGCGCTCGCCGAGCGGACCCTTCAGGCGCACCTGTCCGATGTTGTCGAGCGAATCGCCGGATGCTGCGAAAGCGAATGCGGCGCAGAACGCCGCGGCGGATACGGTTCTCATCATAATCAGCATCTCCTTTAAAACTTTGGCAAAAGCGGTTTTCGCTATTATACATAGCGGCTCTCATCCAAAATCCCAAGACCCCCGGCCTTAGCCTACAGACCGACGATGTGGAGCGTCTTGCCGTCGAACTCCACGTCGCGGCGGTAAAGCTTCTCGTCCCAGGGCTTCGACTTGTCCTCGTCGAATATCGCCATCCAGCCCTCGGGGAGCCCGAGCGTACCGAGATATCCTGCAAGCTGCCTGTAGGAATCCTCGCCGGCGAAGTTTCTGGACGTCTTCACCTCCACGGCATAGCGCTTGTCGCGGTACTCCACGCAGAGGTCGAGGCGCTTCGATCCAAGGGCCATCTCGCGCATGATGTGCCCCTTGCCGTTCGTCACGCGCTGGAGGAACGCCATCAAGACGAGGTGCGGCGTCGCCTCGCCGTATTCGTACGCACGGCGGTCCGCACCGCTGTTCTCGCGCCAGAACTTCTGGAACGCCGCCATGAGACCGGGCATGTCGAGTCCGTCCGGAGTGGCCCACGGCACCTGGGGAACGGACTGCACCATGCGCTCCTGCTCGTCGCGGGAGAGATACCGCCCGATGATCTCCGCGTACATCTTGTTGGCCGGGACCAGCGTCCCGTTCTCCTCGCGCAGCAGCCCGAGGTCAACCACAAAGCGCCAGTCCTCGCTGTTGCTGGACACGGTTCGCTCTCCGCCGAAGATGACAGGCTCGACGACGCGCCTCACCCTCGGTTCGCGAAGACGCTCCATGAGCGAGTCGACGTGCGTGTCGCGGCGGCGTATGATCGTCTCCTTCGCGGTCTCGATGTCGTCGACCGTCACCGTCTCGCCGCAGCGGAAGCCGTGAATCTCCTCGACGCACTCGCGGGCGAGCGCGTTGACGAGCCAGGGCTGTCCGCCGCTGAACTCCATCACCTTTTCGAGGACTCCAGGCTCGAACTTCTGCCCAGTCGCCTCGGTGTGCTGCGAATAGAGCGCAGCGACTTCATCGGCTGTAAAGTTCCGCAGCAGCATGTCCTTGGAGATGATGTTGAACGGGCTGATCTGCCCGAGCGACTCGCCGTCGGGACGTATCTGCGCCTTGTAGTCGCGGACGTCAAGCATCCCGACAAGCGCGATGGACGCGGGGAATGGAATATCGTCGCGGTTCACATAGCCGTCGCGCAGCTGGCGAAGAAAGGATATCAGCACATCGCCTGTGAGACAGTCGGCTTCGTCGAAGAACACGACAACCGGCCTTTGCGACTTTCTGCACAGTTCCTGAAGCACGTCGCCTACCGCCATCGAAATGCCGTCGTTGGACTTCATCTCACCGATTCCGT
This sequence comes from Kiritimatiellia bacterium, assembly GCA_017389885.1. The sequence continues at coordinate 8,255 of JAFPDR010000132.1, read as the reverse complement.
CTGCAATCGAGGCCAAATCGCCGACCACACGTGCACTTCGCAGGATAAGATGACGAATTTCCCTTATCGCAACGTCTGGTCTTTCCATGAACTTCTGAAGGGTCTCCAGCGTGCAGTACAACGCGACCATATCGCCCTTCGCGTTGATTTCGCGCGCCAGCGCCTTGAGCGCCGTCGTCTTGCCCGTCTGGCGCGGCGCGTGGATGACGAAATACCGCTCCATGCTGACCAGGCGGCGAATCTCGGGCAGTCGGTCAAGCGCCGGCAGCATGTAGTGCTTTGCTGGAAAGCACGGCCCCGCTGTGTTGAAGTACTTTTCCATACGGCACATTATACCATATTTTTTCTGCGGATTTGCCGCGACGCCGTTCCTCTTTCAGAACACGTCCGAAAAACCGCTCGGGAACATCCTCGCCGTCCGCTGCCTGTTTACGGGCTTTCGTTTTTATGCATCCTGTCAAAGAACCAGTCCCTGACAAATTCATTGCCCCTGGCGTGATGCCAGCTTTCCATGAATAGACAAACGCGCTTCATTTCCAGGGGAACGGTCCGCCGTCAGTGCGCTTCGAGCCAGTTGTCGCCAACGCCTATGCCGACTTCGAGCGGAACGCCGAAGTCGAGGGCCGTCGTCATCTCGCGCGTCACGATCTCCTTCACCCTCTCCACCTCCTCGCGCGGCACGTCGAAGACGAGTTCGTCGTGTATCTGGAGGACCATCTTCGTGCGCAGGTTCTCCTTCTTGAGCGCGCGGTCGACTCGGACCATCGCGACCTTGATGAGGTCCGCGGCGGAGCCCTGTATCGGCGTGTTCATCGCGTCGCGCTCCGCCGCCTGGCGGGCGGTCGCGTTGCGGGAGTTGATGTCCCTGAGCGTGCGCCGCCTGCCGAGCACAGTCTCCGCATAGCCCTTCTCGCGCGCCTTCGCGACGGACGACTCCATGTAGTCCCGCACCTTCGGATACAGCTTGAAGTACGCCTCGATGAGGTCCGCCGCCTCCTTGCGCGGAACCTTCAGCCGCTGGGAGAGCCCGAACGCGGAGATTCCGTAGATGATGCCGAAGTTGACCATCTTGCACTTCGCGCGCTGCTCGGGCGTCACGAACGCGGGCATCACGTCGTAGACGCGGCTCGCCGTGTCGCGATGGATGTCCTCCCCGCGGCGGAACGCCTCGAGCATCGCCGCGTCGCCGGACATCGCCGCCATGAGCCTCAGCTCGATCTGCGAGTAGTCGGCGGAGATGAGGACGTGCTTCGCGTCGCGCGCCACGAACGCCTTGCGGATGAGCTTGCCGCGCTCGGTGCGGATCGGGATGTTCTGCAGGTTCGGGTCGGACGAGCTCAGGCGCCCCGTCTCGGTGAACGCCTGCGCGTAGGTCGTGTGGACGCGTCCGTTCCCGTCGATGAGCGTCGGCAGCTTGTCGACGTACGTGGACTTCAGCTTCGTGCAGGCGCGGTACTCGAGGATCAGCGGTATTATCGGATGCTCCCCCGCGAGCTTCGAAAGCGTCTTCTCGTCCGTCGAGTACTGTCCGCTCGCCGTCTTCTTCCCGCCCGCGAGGCCGAGCTTCCCGAAGAGGAGCTCGCCGAGCTGCTTCGGGCTGTCGGGGTTGAAGTCGGGGCCGGAATGGGAAAGTATCTGCTGCGTGATGCCGAGTATCTCGCGGTCGAGCTCGCGTCCATACGCCTTCAGCGCCTCGACGTCTATCCTCACGCCCTCGCGCTCCATGTCGATGAGTATCTTCACGAGCGGCTCCTCGACGTCCGCGAGCGCATTGGGAAGCGGCGGCGCGGCGACGGGCACCTTCGGACGCAGCGCGTCCTCCAGCCGCAGCGTGACGTCGGCGTCTTCCGCCGCGTAGTCGGTGACGAGCTTCTCGTCCTTCCCCTCGAGCGTGGGCTCGGGCTTGCCGCGCTCCTGCCCGCCCGCGACGTCCTCGAAGCGGATCATCCTGTAGCCGAGGATCTGCTCGGAGAGCTCCTTGAGTCCGTGCCGCGCAGCGGCGTCCATGCAGTAGTGCGCGAGCATCGTGTCGTGCGGGACGGACGCGAAGCCGATTCCGTAGCGGTGCAGGACGGTGCGGTCGAACTTTACGTTGTGTCCGACGAGCGTCTTCGAAGGGTCGGCGAAGAGCGGACGGAAGATGTCGACGAGTCCGGCGTCGATGTACCACGCCTTCCCGGGCTCGGCGCAGAGCGAGAAGCCGAGCAGGCGGCACGTCTTCGCGTCCGTCGCGCTCATCCCCGGCTCTCGCGCGGCGGTCTCGGTGTCGAACGCGATGCGCTCGCGCTTCATCAGCTCCGCGAAAAGCTCCTGCGCCTCCGCCTCGGTCGTGACGTGGCGGTATTCGTGGGGAACGTCCGCTATGGACGAGAGACTCGAGACGGGAGACGCGGCGGCGCCTTCCTGCGCGCTCTTCGCCGCAGAGCCGGCGTCATCGCCGAGCAGCTCCTTCGCGAGGCGGTTGAGCTCGAACTTCGCGCACACCGCGGCGAGTTTGCCGCGGTCGATTCCGTCGAGGCGGTAGGCCTCCCAGTCGGGTTCGATCGGGACGTCCGTGCGGATCGTCGTGAGGAACTTCGAGATCGTCGCGTCGTCCTTTCCGTTCGCGACCTTCTCCGCGAGCTTGCCCTTGAGGGAGGCCGCGTTCGCGATGATCCCCTCGACGTCGCCGAAGCGCGAGAGGAGGTCCGCGGCGGTCTTCTCCCCGACGCCGCGGATTCCGGGGATGTTGTCGGACGCGTCGCCCGCGAGCGCGAGGTAGTCGATCATCTGGCGGGGCTCGCGCAGGTGCCAGTGCTCGCACACCTTCGCCTCGTCGTATATCTCCGCGGCGTCGCCGGCGTGCGCTGGGCGGTAGAGCTTCACGCCGGGGCGGACGAGCTGCGCGGCGTCCTTGTCGGGCGTCGCCATGTAGACGTCGAAGCCCGCTGCCGCGCCCTTCACGGCGAGCGTGCCCATCACGTCGTCCGCCTCGAAGTCGTCAACGCGCACCACGGGGATCCTCAGCGCCTCGGCGAGCTCGAAGGCGTACGGGATGGACGCCGCGAGGTCCTCGGGCATCTTCTGCCGCTGCGCCTTGTAGGGCGCGTACGCGCGGTGGCGGAACGTCGGGCCGCCGGGGTCCATCGCGAGGACGGCGTGCGTCGGCTTCTCGCGCTTCAGGATCGACTGGAGCCCGGACGCGAGCCCTAAAAGCGCGGAGGTGTTTATCCCCGTCGACGTCATGCGCGGGTTGCGGAGGAAAACGAAATGCCCCTTGTAGAGGAAGGGCATCATGTCGATTATGAATAGCTTGCCCATGTCTGCCTCATCCCTTGAATATGAAGAACCTTCGCGTGACGAAGTTTACGAAGAACGAGACGACGATCTCGAGGATCGCGGCGAAGGAAGTCGTCGTGCCGGCGAAGCGGATGAGCGCGCTCTGCACGACGAGCGCGATCACCGTCGCGAGCGCTGCCGCGCCGTAGAAGAGCGCGAACTCGACGTGCCAGGCGAACTTCCCGGGGCGGAACACGAACGCGCGGTTCATCAGCCAGCAGAAGACGTTGGCGACCGAGAATCCCGCCGCCGTCGCGACCGCCGCGAGGAACCAGCGCGCCTCGTACCACGGCTCCGCGCCGGTGAACGCCGCGGACGGAAGCGACAGGAGCCGCACCGCCTTGTCGTCCTCGGTGAGGCACTTGAGGCACGTCGAGGCGAGCAGGTAGAACACGGCGAGGTGTACGCATGTCGCCATCACGCCAACCGCCCCGTACTTCACGAACTGCGCGAATGGTCCGCAGTCGTGGGATAGGAACTTCCTGGCGAGATCCCTCACGCGAGCCCCATCTTTGCGAGGTCTACGGAAAGGTCGCCGATCGGCGCGGTGGTCTCCCAGGCGCCGCGCGTGAAGTCGGGTATGTCCATCGACGCGCTGCGGCGACGCACCGACCGCTCGCTGAGCTCGCACAGGCAGCACCAGCTCGCGAGGTCGTAGACGTTCTGGTCGAGGGGCAGTCCGTTCTGCAGGCAGTACGCGAGCCTTAGGACCATGAGGAAGTCCATCCCTCCGTGTCCGCCCATCTTCTTCGCCATCTCGCCGGACTGCTTCCAGAGCGGATGCATGAACTCCCTGCGCACCTCGGCGGCCTTCTTGTCCGTGAAGAACTGGTGCACGCCGGCGCCGGGAGTGTCCTCCCAGCCGACGCGGTAGGGGTAGTCCGCGAGGATGCCCTTCGTGCCGGTGACGGTGTTGATGCGGCTGTAGGGGCGCGGCGAGCTGACGTCGTGCTGGATCATGATAGAGCGCCCCTTCTTCGTCTTGATGAGCATCGTGTTCATGTCGCCCATCTCGACCTTCTTCTGCGCCTTCCAGCTGTCCGCCTGGTACTTCGCCTTCGCGTACGCCTCGAAGTTGAACTGGCCGGACTCGAGCGACACGAGGTAGTCGAAGCGGTCGCCGCGGTTGATGTCCATGTACCAGCAGATCGGACCGAGCCCGTGCGTCGGGTACTGGTTGCCCTTGTGCGCGACGTTGTGCCTGAGGCGCCAGAAGTCCCAGTACGCGTTGACGCCCTCCGCCTCGTCCCAGCCGGGGCTCTTCTCGAGCCAGTCGCCGTAGTTGTAGCTCCTGAGGTCGTGGATGTACGCGCCCTCGGCGTGGACGAGCTCGCCGAGCTTGCCGAGGCGGCAGAGGTTGAGCGCGAGCATCTCCGTCTCGCCGTAGCAGCAGTTCTCGAGCTGCATGCAGTGGCGCTTCAGCTTCTCCGAGGCCTCGACGAGCTCCCAGCACTCGTCGACGGTGAACGCCGCGGGGACCTCGGTCGCGACGTGCTTGCCGGCGCGCATCGCGTAGAGCGCGATCGGGACGTGCAGCGCCCAGGGCGTCGCGTTGTAGACGAGGTCTACGTTCTCGTCGTCGCAGAGGCGCTTCCACTCCTCTGGTCCGCCCGTGTAGACCTTCGGCGCGGGGCGTCCCGCCTTCTCGATGGCAGCGAGCGTCTCCTTTACGCGCACGGCGTTGAGGTCGCATATCGCAGTGATCTCGCAGCCGGGTATCACGTTGAAGCCCCGAACGCCCGCCATGCCGCGTCCGAGCCCGATGATGCCCACGCGCAGCCTCTTGAACGGGGCGTCCGCGTACTCCGCCATCGATCCGCCGGCGCCGAACCCGAATCCCTTCGTGGTCGAGCATCCGACCACTGCCGCGGCCGCGCCCATCCACGCCGCGCCCTTGAGGAAGTCCCTGCGATTTGTCGTTGACATAAAAAAATGCCCTCCTTTTGCCGGAGGGCATTATACCATATTTCAACGGAACTGTGCGTTACATTCCGCCGCGGCCCTTCAGCGAGCCGTGCGAGAGGAAGCCCTCGTACTTGCGCACGAGGAGGTGCGACTCCATGATGCGCAGCGTGTCGAGCGCAACGCCCACGATGATGAGGAGCGACGTGCCGCCGAAGAACGAGGCGATCGCCCACGGAATCGACATCCATCCCATGAGGATCATCGGGATGAGCGCCACGATCAGCAGGCCCGTGCCGCCGATGAGCGTGATCTTCGTCATCATGTCGTCGAGGTACTCGGCCGTCGCGCGTCCGGGGCGGATGCCGGGGATGTAGCTGCCGTCCTTCTTCAGGTTCTCCGAGATGTCGACGGCGTTGAACTGCGTCGCGACCCAGAAGAACGCGAAGAACATGATGAGCGCCGCGTACACCACGAGGTGGAGGACCGTCGGGTTGGAGAGGTCCTGCGCGAAGCGGTGGATCGAGCCGGAGATTCCGGACGAGGTCGGGTCGGTCACCTTCATGAGGAGCGCCGCGGGGATCTGGATGAGCGGCTGCGCGAAGATGATCGGCATGACGCCCGTGTAGTTGACGCGGAGCGGCATGAACGTCTGGCGCATGCCGAACGTGTTGCCTCCGCCGACGGAGCGGCGCGTCGAGTGGATCGTCACCTTCCTGACGCCCTGCGTGAGCATGACCGTGCCCATGACGACGAAGAGGAAGAAGAGGATGAGGATCGGGAGCTCGGCGATCGGGGCGGACGCCTTGACGCCGCCGAGGCCGAAGTAGCGCTCCCAGGCGTTGATGAGCGCCTGCGGGAGACGCGACGTGATGTTGATCATGATGATCAGCGAGGCGCCGTTGCCGATGCCGAACGTCGTGATCTGGTCCGCAAGCCACATGACGAAGAGCGACGCCGACGTCATGCCGATCACCGTCATAAGGTGGAAGCCGAGGCCGGGGTTCGCCACGATCTCCGTGCCCGCGAAGGCCGGACCGAGCATCGACGGGTGGCTGAGCACCGTCGCGATTCCCCAGGACTGCACGACGCAGAGGACGATCGTGAGGTAGCGGGTGATCTGCGCGAGCTGCTGACGGCCCGACTCGCCCTCCTTCTTCAGCTTCTCGAGGGCCGGGATGACCGAGCCGAGGAGCTGGATGACGATCTGCGCCGAGATGTAGGGCCAGATCGAGAGGAAGCCGATCGCGCACTGCCCGAGCGCGCCGCCCGTGAAGACCTCGAACCAGTCGAGCATTCCGCCGCCCGCGCTCTGGCTCTTGAAGTCGGCGATCACGCGCTGCAGCGACTGCCAGTCGACGCCGGGAGTCGGAATCTGCGAAACGAGACGGCACACAAACACCAGCCCAAGCGTAATCAAAATTTTCTTGCGCAGCTCCGGGATGCGGAACGCGTTCGAAAAGCCCTTCATCATCGACATTTCTGTGTTTCTCCTATTTCTGTGTAAAACTTTCGGATATTATACCAAATTTCACTCGCCCCTTTCAAGGTCGCGCCGCATTGCTTTTTTCTTGAGCGCGTCGCGCTTGTCGTGGAGCTGCTTTCCGCGGCACACCCCGAGGTCGACCTTGATGCGTCCGTTCTTGAGGAAGACCTTCAGCGGAATGAGCGTGAGGCCCTTCGCCTCCGTCTTAAGCTGGAGGTCGCGCAGCTCCTTCGCGTGGACGAGCAGCTTTCGCATCGACTTCGGCTCGTGGTTGAACCTGTTGCCGAACCTGTACGCCGCGATGTCCGCCCCCACGAGCCAGAGCTCCCCCTTGAGCACCGCGCCGTAGCTGCCCGAGAGCGAAACCTCGCCGTGGCGGACGCTCTTGACCTCCGTTCCCGTAAGCACTATACCGCACTCGATCGTCTCGAGCACGGTATAGTCATGTCTCGCCTTCCTGTTCTCGGCGAAGACCGGATTGAACTTCCTGTCTGCCACCTCGTCAGTCGGCGAATAGCGAATTCACGTTGACGTGCTTCTTGTTCCACTTCGTCTTGGCCTCCTCGGCCTTGGCGATGGCGTCGAAGTCGATTTCCGCGATGAGCTTGCCCTCCGCGACCTCGCGGAGCGCTATGTCGCACTTGTCCTCGTCGAGCGACTCGGGCTTGATGAGCGGCTTCGCGCCGTTGATCAGCTCGCGCTCGCGCTTGGAAATGAGGTTCACAAGCACGGGGACGGACGGAATCTTCTCGTGCGCCTTCTTCAAAAGTTCGTTGTTCATTGTCTGCTTTTCTCCGGTTGAAGGGAATATTATATCAAATTATTTCACTTCGCGGTAGGCGTCAACCGCTTTTTTCCACGCTTCGCTCCCGCAGTAGCCGCACGGCTTGAACTCGGGGCAGAATCCGCGGTAGACGCATTCCGGCACGCAGCAGGCCGCCACCTCGGGCTCCTTCTTCGCGATTTCGTCCACAACGGCCTTCCACGCCGCGCGCGTCTCGGGGCTCGCCTGTCCGCACAGGCGGCGGCGCGAGATGAACATCACGGCCTGCGCGTTCGCGAAGCACTCGTGCACCACCGGCGCGTCCTGCGACTTCGAGTTGCGGTCCTCGCCGGTGCGGTCGGTGCGCTGCGTCGAGACGAAGTGCTCGATGCCGAACTTGTGGCGCACGAAGTGGACGCTCACCCAGTAAGGGAGGTCGACCCACTTCCAGTTGAAGCAGAGCTTGCGGATGGGCGAATGCTCGGCGAGCAGTATGCGCTTCTTCCAGCGCGGACTCGGCTCGCCCTCGCCCTCCTCGCGGCGAATCGTGGTGCGCGCCGCGTCCGCGACCTCGCGCCACGTACCCTTCACCTTCAGGAACTTGACCTTCGCCATGACGGCTACCTCACCACGAAGTTGACCATCCGCTTCGGAACGGCGACGACCTTGACGATCGTCTTCCCGTCGAGGAACTTCGCGACGTCGGCGTTCGCCTTGGCCGCGGCCTCCATCTCGGCGGGAGTCGCCGCTACGGGAACCTTGACGCGTCCGCGCAGCTTGCCCATC